>JAGQVR010000329.1 GCA_020437875.1 Flavobacteriales bacterium | reverse complement strand
GAACATGTCGCGCTATGGATCAGGCGCCACCGAGGTGGAGATCATCCGTCATCGATCGTAATGGACCGGCCGGAATGGCCGCGTTCTTTGACATCCTGTGCATCGCTCCACCGCTGTCCGCCGCGAGGCGGAGAGAGGAAAGTCCGGGCAGCGTAGGGCAGCGTGCTTCCTAACGGGAAGGGGGCCACTTGGGAACGGGTGGTCCACAGAAAGTGCCGCAGAAAGGGAGACCGCCGATCGTTGGATCCATAGTGAAGGCCCGCCTTCGCGAAGGCTTCGGCGAGGCAAGGATGAAAAGGTGCGGTAAGAGCGCACCAGCGTCCTGGTGACAGGGCGGCTTGGTAAACCTCACGCGCTGAAAGACCATGTATACCGTGCGTCCCGTATCGTCGGGGCGAGGAAAGCCCGTCCTTCCAACACCAGTTGGAGCGCGGAGGGTAGGTCGATGGACCCCGTTGGTGACGGCGGGGCTAGATAGATGGTGGAGGTCCGCTACGGTGGATACAGAACCCGGCTTACAGATGCACAGGACCTTGAATGAAGGGCCTTTCCGCGAATGTGGAAGGGCCCTTCGCCTTTCCACAGGCACCCGGCCGCTACCTTCGGCCACCATGTCGAGTGGCCTTCGTCCAGGACGGAAGTGGGTAAGGTGGATGTTGATCGGCCTGGTCCTGTTCGCGACCACCGAGATCGTCCTTCGCTTCGGCTTCGGATTCGGTGACGCGGTGCTGATGCGTGCGGATCCGCACTATGAGTACATCGCCCAGCCTTCGCAGGACAGGCATCGCTTCGGGCGGCATATCGCGTACAACTCGCTCTCGATGCGCTCGGAGGAGCCGGACAGCAATGCCGTGGTCATCCTGGGCTGCGGGGATTCGGTGATCAACGGAGGATCACTCGCGGACAATGATTCGCTGGCCACGACCATCCTCTCCGACCGGCTCTCGCAGGTCTGGGGGCGCGAAGTGCAGGTATTGAACATCAGCGCGGGAAGCTGGGGGCCGGACAACTGCGCGGCTTACCTGGCGAACACGACCCTTCCGAAGTCCGCGGCACTGCTGCTCGTGGCAAGCTCGCACGACGCGCATGATAACATGAGCTTCAAGCAGGTGGTGGGTGTCCGCAAGCACTTCCCAGCGAAGCAATATGCGAGCGCCGTGGTGGAACTGATCGATCGGTACGTGCTCCCAAGGTTCGTGAAGCGACCAGCCACCACGGATGAGGAACTGGGGATCGACAAGGGCGGGGAAGGCTTCAACCCGGGTTTCCTCGCATTGAAGCGATACACGGATGATCAAGGGATGCCCTTCCTGATCTACCTGCACGCGGAACGGAGCGAGATCAAAGCCGGTGCGTACAACGAGCAGGGGCAGGAGATCATCCGCTTCGCAAGCGAGGAGGGCATTCCCTTGGTGATGGACCTGGACCATGGTGCGCGGGAGGATGAACTGCGGGACCGGATCCATCCGGATGATGCCGGGCAGCGGAGGATGGCGGATATCCTGTTTCAGGCGATCGCGAAGGATGATCTGGTGCCCAAGCCGTGAAGCGGTTGGAACGCTTTTCGCTGTTGCCACGCGGTAACTTCGACCCCGTGCAGCGCCACCTCCTTCTCGTCCTGTGCATCGGCGCCATGCTCGGCGCGCATGCACAGGAACCGGTCACCATCCACGGCAAGGTGATCACCAGTTCCGACCAGCACACTTACTACGACCTGATGATCGTGAACAAGCGGACGCGTACCGGCACCTTCGGTAACGCCGATGGCTCGTTCACCGTGCAGGCCTTGCGGACGGATACGCTGATGATCGGTTCGATCGGCCACCATACGGGGATCCTCTGCCTGAAGGACAGTGTGGAGCGGGCCATCTACGACGTGCGGATCCGCTTGGTCCCGTTGAAAGTGCAGCTTGCCGAGGTGGAGATCCTGCCGGAGCGTACCCTCAAGCAGATCCAGGCGGACATCGAGAAGCTCGGCTACAGGCCCTCGGATTACAAGCTCACCACGGTGAACGCCCTGCAAAGTCCGATCACGGCACTCTACCAGGAATTCAGCCGTCGTGAACGCAGCAAACGACTGGTGGCCGAACTGGAGAACGAGGATCGGAAGCGAGCGATCCTGCAGGAACTGCTCCACAAGTACGTGGAATACGACATCATCAAGCTGAGCCCCGATGCCTTCGATGATTTCATCGAGTTCTGCAGCGTGCCGGACGAGGTGATCAAGGGGCTGTCGCAGTACGAGTTCCTGGTCTATATCAAGCGGAAGTACGAGCTGTACTCGAGCCTGGGACCAACGCGCCGGCATTGACCATGAAGGCCGTTCGTGCCATCGTTTTTCTGCCGCTCGTACTGTTGCCCTTGCTTTCCGTGGCCCAGGTGGATCGCATCGCCACGCGCGTCGAACTTGATGAGGTGGTGATCACCGCACAGCGCGAAGGCTTCGATGTGGAGGACTTCATCCGGCGGGTGATGGAGGACACCACCTTCCACAAGGCCTTCCTCAACACCCGCTATCACCCGCATCGGTTGCGCAGCGTGTTGAAGGTGCGTGCGAAGAACGAGCAGGAGACCGCGAGCCTGTACCGAACGGGGAACCTGCACCGCGACGCGGATGTGGTATGGCTGCAATTGGATACCGTGCACGAGACCGGGAGACTGCGCGACCGGGACAGCAGCTTCCGCTACCTCACGGCGGAGATGTATGATGAGGTTTTCTTTCCAAAGGGGCGTTTCGTTGCGGACAATACGGTGGCTTCACGCCGCTTGGAACTGGAGCGCGGCAGTCGGATCGACCGGTACAAGAGTGAACTGAAGAAGTTCATGTTCGACCCCGGCAGCGAGATCGCCAGCGTACCCTTCATCGGCCACAAGCTCGCGCTGTTCGATGAGGACATGG
>JAGQVR010000032.1 GCA_020437875.1 Flavobacteriales bacterium | reverse complement strand
AGATGCACCGCTACGGCATCCCGGTGATCGGCACCAGCTTCGAGGCGCTGGACATGGCCGAGGACCGCGAGCGCTTCAGCAGCCTGCTCCGCGACCTCGGGATCCCCTACCCGCAGTTCGGCGCGGTGGACAACGCCGAGGAGGCCATCGCCCTGGCGCGCGAGCTCGGCTTCCCGCTGCTGGTGCGGCCCAGCTACGTGCTCGGCGGCCAGAAGATGAAGATCGTCATCAACGAGGAGGAACTGCAGGCGCAGGTGCTGGACATCCTCCGCCTGATGCCCGACAACAAGATCCTCATCGACCATTTCCTCGACGGCGCCATCGAGGCCGAGAGCGACTCCATCTGCGACGGCGACATGGTGCGCATCATCGGCATCATGGAACACATCGAACCGGCGGGCATCCACAGCGGCGACAGCAACGCCGTGCTGCCCCCTTTCGACCTCAGCGAGCGGGTGATCCAGCAGATCCGCGAACACACCCACAAGATCGCCCTCGCCCTGAAGACCGTGGGCTTGGTGAACATCCAGTTCGCCATCAAGGACGAGGTGGTCCACGTGATCGAGGCCAACCCCCGCGCCAGCCGCACCGTGCCCTTCATCGCCAAGGCCTACGGCGAGCCGTACGTCAACTGGGCCACCAAGGTGATGCTCGGCCACAAGCTGAAGGACTTCCAGTTCAAGCCCCGGTTGGACGGCTACGCGATCAAGGTGCCGGTGTTCAGCTTTGACAAGTTCCCGAACGTGGACAAGAGCTTGGGGCCGGAGATGAAATCGACGGGAGAGGCTATTTACTTCATCAAAGACCTCAGAGATCCATTCTTCAGACAGGTGTACGGGGAAAGGTCAATGTACTTGAGCAGGTAGGTTGTTGGGGCGTGTCCCTTTCCCAACGCGCGAGGCCAAAGCGCGGGCCGGGTCATCCGCTGTGGCTGCCTCGTCTCACCCGGCATCCACGGCGCTCCGGGGTCACCTCCTATCGTCGGTGCCTCCTCGCCGCTCGTGGCTGCGTGGGTTCGTCTTCGGCAGGCCGCCGCTACTGCCCCTCACGCGGGCACCCTGCAAGCACCAAGTTTGGTTCTGAATGTGAAGAACCAAGGTCTCGGTGGAAGTCAGGCAGTATGGCGGAACGTCACCTGCGCATTGCACACCCCCTCATGGCCCCGGTCCGGTGGGAAAGTGCGGCCAATAGGGATACCCGCCGGGTCCGTGGTGATGCCGCCGCCTGTGTGTCCTTCCTCGTCCGGCACGCCATGCGCGTACGCTCCTTCGGCGTGTACGGCCGCAGGTACACCTGCACGCCCGCCCCGAAGAAGAGGATATCGCCCACGCTGATGGAACCCCGGTTGGGCCACCAGCTATACACGTACAGGTCGTTCGTGTTCACCTCGAAGTAGGCGCCGATGCGCTGCGCGAAGCCATCGCCCATGCGGTAAGACAACTGGCTGCGCAGGAAGAGGTGCTGGCGAAAATTCGGTGTCCACCAGTAGTAGCCCTTCTCCAGGTACGAGGGCCACGTGGCGCGCAGGTCCAGGCCATGCGTGTAGGCGATGAACAAGCCCGCCTGCAATGGCTCCAGCCGCCAGTGCTGGCGTTCAACCCGCCATGGCGAATACAGGAACCGCAGGGCCCAAGTGTCCAGCGGGCCGCCTTGCGCGCGCGGAACGCGGCCGTACGAAAGCCCCACCCCGATGCGCTCGGTGCGCGTATGCCGCATGGCCGTGACCGATGCCAGCCCGATGCTGCCCGCGTACTGCACGGCGAGCGAACGCCCCGGCAGTGGAGTGCGCAGCAACTGCGCTTGCACTGCGGGTGCCGGGAGCAGCAGGCCCAACAGCAGGAGGAGACGCACCGGTCCGCGCATGGTTCAATCCAGGTAGTTCAAGACCTGCTTGCTCGCCTCCCCGTTGTGGATCCGCAATACGACGAATTCGGGGTTCACCATGGCGTTGCACACCATGTAGCGCACATGGTCGCCGTACCAATGCAGGTCGGCATGACTCCCATTATGCCCGTGCAGCGACAGGATGGTGCGCGGATCCGAACCCAACTGCTGGCCGTACGGTTGCACCAAGGCCGGATCGAAATCGCCATTGAACGGCGGCACGTGCGATACCGCGATGAAGTGATCGGGCACCGTGTCGGCCATCTGTTCGGCCAGCCAGCCCAGTCGTGGTACCGTGCCATTGTTGGCATACTCGCGGCCGTTGGTGTCGTGGAACAGGAACTTGTAGCCCTTGTACGTGAAGCTGAATTCCAGCGGCCCGAACAGTTGCTGGAAGATGAGCGCACCGTTGGCCTGCAGGTCGTGGTTGCCCACCACGGCGAACCAAGGCATGTTCAACCGCTCCATGCGTTCGTACACCCACATGAATTCCTGCGCCAGACCGAAGTCGGCGATGTCGCCCGCGAGGATGAACAGGTCCACGCCAGGGATGCTATTGGCCTTGGCCACGATCGCCTCCTGCTCCTCGTAGAAGCGCTGCGGATCGCCGGTGAAGACGATGGTCACCGTGTCGTCGTCGAAGGGTTCGCGCACCGCGAGGCGGGCCATGTTCACGGCGTTCACCTTCTCCGGCATGCCGGGCACTTCGGTGGCATAAGGGCTCGCCTCGAACTTGGCGCATCCGGCCAGCAGCGCGGTAAGCGTGATCGACAGGGCCGTCTTGTTCATGGTCATGCGCGGCGGTGGGGGCATTTGCTCATGGAGATCATCCCAGCCGCTTCAAATAGATCCCGCTCCCCACCCGCTCCACGGGACCTGCGGGCAGCACCTGCTGGAAGAAGGCCGTGATCCTGTTCAGCAGGCCCGGCACCACTTCGGCCCTGCCTTTCAGCATGGCCCGCACGCAGGTCTTCGCCACGGGTTCCGGGCCGGTGCCGAACTTCTTCGCGAGGTCGTCCATGGCCTGCATGCCCGCGCGTGCGGTGAAGCCGGTGGTGATGCTCCCCGGACAAGCGCAGGTCACGCGCACGCCCGTGCCCTTCAGTTCAACGCCCAGCGCGCGCGACCAGCGCAGCACGAAGGCCTTGCTGCCGCCATACGCGGCCAGCGTGGCGATGGAGCCGTAGGCCGTCATGCTGGAGATGTTGAGCAGCCACGCCCGTGGCGCCTGCCTCAGCAGGGGGAGCAACGCATGCGTGAGCATCACCGGCACGTCCATGTTCAGGCGCATCATCCGGTGCTGTTCCGCAATGGGCAGATCGGCGAAGCGGCCGTACAACCCCTGCCCCGCGTTGTTCACTAAGCAGGTGAGCGGCATGCCGGTATCTGCCACGGCTTCGCGTATGCGCGCCATGGCATCGGGCGCCAGCAGGTCCAAGGCCAGCATGAACGCCTTGCCGCCGTTCGCGGCCGCCGCCTGCGCGCGCGCCTGGTCCAGCGCATCGGCCGAACGGGCCACCAACAGCACTGCGAAGCCCTCGCACGCCAGCTCCAGCGCGATGGCCGCGCCCAGTCCCTGCCCGGCGCCGGTCACCACGGCAAGCCCGCGATCGTTCCCCTTGGTGCTCACTTCACGAGGTGTTGGAAGCGGTGATAGAACGGCGTGGGGCTTTCGGCGGTCTTCGGCTCGTAGGCCCCGTTGATCACCGGGATGTACATCACGCGGCGGCGGCTGGCCTCGCCCACGAGCGACGAGCGCTGCACGCGGTGCCACATGCTGCCATCATGCACGGTAAGGTCGCCGGCACTGATGTTGAAGGCCACTTCCTGCGGATCGGCCTTCTTGTTCAGGTAGTACATTTTGCGGAACAACAGCCCCCACATGCCCTGCCGGTGCGTGCCCGGCAGCAGGCGCAGGCCACCGTTGCGCGGGTCCTGATCGTCCAGGTGGATGCCCACGTTGAGCATGGGGCCCACCTTTTTCCCGAGGAACAGGTCGCGGATGGAGTCGGTGTGCCAGCCCATCTGCGTGAAGTTGCTGGCCGCGTGGTTCACGTAGTGGTTGATCACCAGCCCGTCCTTCTCGTGCGTGCCGAGGCGCGTGTCGCCGCCCACCAATTGCAGGATGGCATTGAAGCGGGGATCGCGCAGCAGTTCGGCCAGCACCGGGTGATGCTGCGAGGCGAAGGCGAACCGCTGCACGATGGGGCGGCCGTCCACGTCGGTGCCGAACTTGATGGGCGTGCCGTTGAGCACCTTCACGCCGTCGCGGACCCACCGCTCCTCGATCTCGCGCATGGCGCCGGTGATCTCCGTCACCTGCTCGCGGGTGATGAAGTGCTTAACATGCAGGAACCCGTCGCGTTCGAAGGTGGCGCGTTGGTCCGCAGTGAGGGTTGCGCCGAGCGCGCTGCTCACATCAATGATCCGTGGTGACATGATCCAGGTGTTCCGTTGTGATGATGATGCCCTGCCCCGGGCGTTGGCCGCCATCCATATGGACAAGCTGCGGCCCCGGCCGCAAGGTGCGGCGCGGCTGCTCGATGGCATTCCGGTAGCGCGTGATCCACGCGGCGAAGCGCGGCGCGCGTAACAGCAGGTTGAAAAGCGTGACACCGAGCACCGCGCAGGCGATGCCCGCAAGCACGTCGAGGATGTAGTGGTGCCCGCTGTACACGGCCGCCCACCAGATGCCCGCGGCGATGAAGGCGAAGAACGCACGCGCCTTCTTCAGGCCCGCACGGTGCGCCCAGTAGGCCGCCACCAGCAGATAGGCCGCGTGCAACGAAGGCACGGCGGCGAACACGTTCGAGCTCTTGCTGTACAGCCCATGGAAAATGGGCAGGCCGGTGAGCGCATCGAAGCGGCCCAGCCCGGCGGTGTTGCCCGGCGTGCCGGCGATGAACGCGGTGTCATGCTGTGCCACGTACCACGGCGGCGCCGCCGGATAGAGGTAGTAGACCGCGAAGCCCAGCAGGTTCACCAGCAGGAAGCACAGCGCGAAACGCAGGAAGTGCACCTTGTCCTTCGCGTACAGATAGGCGGCGAAGGCGAGCGGCACCGGCACCCAGCACAGATAGAAGAGCCCGGCCAGCAGGTCCTTCAGCGGGGTGGTGCGCAGCGCGAGGTGTTCGTTCGGGGTAAGCACCGTGCCTTGGTGCGCGATGCCGAAGAGCGAGCGTTCCGCTGCGTACAGGTCGCCGATGTGGACGGTGTTCACCGTGTAGTTGGGAAGGGCCTTCATCCAATCGAAGATCACCCAGTACACGAAGAAGATGGCGAAGCCCAGCACCCAGCGGCGGCTCGCAGCCGAAGCCATGTACAGCCCGGTGAACAGTGCCGCGAGCACCAGCTGGTCCGTCTTGAAGCCGATGAGCACTGCGGAGAGCGGCAGGTATATGGCCGATGCGATCACCGGCACTCGCAGGCGCTGCACGATCCACTGACCACCCCTATCCAATGCCACGCCGTTCATGGTACGATACGTTCGAGCATGGCCGCACCGGTCAAGGGGTCGTGGCCGTTGAATTCGATGAAGGTGACGTTGGGGGTCCAGAACGCGCCGCCGTCGATCTGCAGGTAGATGCGCTCCAGCCGGATGGTGCGGCCGTTCACCGTGACCAGCACCAGCGGAGGGCCACCGGGCGTTGCGGGCGGGTACAGGAAGAGCGGCAGCTTGTTGTAGGCCACGCAGCGCAGTTCGTGCGCGTTGCCCATGTACTTGCTGCGGATGCCGTAGGCGAACGTGCGCTGGATGAAATCGAGCTCGGCCCGGCGTCCATCTTCCTGGTAACGGCGCCAGAACACGTGTACGGGCCGGTCGATGGCGGGCCGGCCGGTCGCATCCGGATTGAGCGCGTACACGATGGTGTTCTCGTTCGTACTGCGCTGGATGTAGAACAGCATGCCCGGGTCATCGGGCACGGGCAGGTGGCCTGCCGTGGGCACCGTGCCGGTGTCCGGTGCGGTGGCCAGCAGCCAGGGCAGCAACAGGGCGTACAGGGCGTTCATCACGGTTGGCGGTCAAGGGCCTTGCGGGCATCGCGCAGGCGTTGCGCGGCCGTGAGGTTGGTGAGCACCGCCATCACGGCGATGGGGATGGTGAACACGGAGATGCTCTCGAAGAGCACGAAGGGGATGCCCGGCACGCGCAACTGGTAGCCGCCACCGATGATGCCGCCCACCACGCCGCACAGCAGCGCCGCCACGCCGGTGAGCACCACGCGCTCGGGCCGCTGCATCAGCCCGCCCTTGCACTCGATGCCCAGCCCTTCGGCACGGGCGCGCACGTAGCTCACCATCATGGAGCCGATCAACGCCACGAAGGCGAAGAGCGAACTGAGGAAGTAGTGGTGCGCCACGAGGTAGTAGCAGATGCCGAGGAACATGAACAGCTCGCTGTACCGGTCCATCACCGAATCGTAGAGCGCGCCGGACCGGGATGCCTTGCCGCCGATGCGCGCCACCTGCCCGTCGAGCATGTCGAAGAGGCCCGCGAAGAGGATCAACGCACCGGCCCAGCCCACGTAGGCCAGTTCGCCGCGATTCCCCGCTTCGGCACCGATGATGAACACGATGGCCACGCCGATGTTGAGCACGAAGCCCACGGTGGTGATCAGGTCCGGCGTCACGCCCAGCCGCACGAGCAGCCGCACGAAGGGGTCGATGATGCGGTAGATGAGCCGCTGCGCCCGGTCGCGCAAAGGGATGCGCGGAGCGATGTGGCGGGGAGTGCTGACGTCGTGTCCCATGGTCGTGTCCGTTCAGCGGATGTGCGGGAAGAGGGTGCGAGAGTGCAAGGGTGCGAGCCCGCCTGCCGGACGGGCAGGGGCGTGGCCGATCGTGCACCCTTGCACTCTCGCACCCTTGCACTCTTCCACGCTGCAACTCCTTGTTCCCATGTCTCAGAAATCGAGTTTGAACCGCGCCCGCACGCCCCATTCCGGCGCGTTGGGGTGATCGAGATAGCTGAACCGCCGCACGAGGTCCACGCGGAACAGCTTGAAGATGTTGGCGATCCCGACGCTGCCTTCCATGTAGGGTCCGTCGGCGAGCGACCACGTGGTGGTGTTGCCGAGGTCGTCCGTTGGAAAGGGCATCACGCCATCGGTGCGCGCGGGGTCGTTCTCCTTGCGCAACCCGCCGAAAATGGCCTTGAAGGTGACCACCTCGCGCCACTTCAACCGGCGGAACAGCGGGATCTTGTTGAAGAGCGTACCGTTCAGGTAGTAGTCCACGTGCGCGCTGGCGTAGTGGTCGCTCACGAACTCCAGGAAGTTCATGAGGTTGTACGATTGCAGTTGGTACGAATAGGTCTGGTTGGCGCGGTGGATCATCAGCAGCGGGTAGGGCACCCGGCCCATGAACAGGCCGCCTTCCGTGTTGAGGTCGGCATAGCCGAACTGCGAGAAAAAGAACCGCTTGAAGAGGTTGAGGCGCAGCGTGGTGTAGTCGTACCCGCTGTCCAGCACGCCCTTCACGCCCTGGCCCGCGCGCAACGTGAGGATGGGGTGCTGGTTGGCCATCGGCGTACGGTACAATTTGCCTTGGAAGAACTGCTCGTTGGGCGCGTACCGCAGTTCCACCGTGGCCTCGCTGGTCACCACGTCCTGCTCGGGCAGGGTGCCCAGCGGCCCCACCGGCTCACCGCCCACCAGCGGGAAGCGCAGCCCGCCGGCCGCCTGCTGCCGCCAGTTCTTCAGGTTCACCCTGAAACTGAAGCGGCTGGGGAACTCGCGCCAGTATTCGAGTTGCACGATGTCGTTGTACAGCCACTTGTCGTTCACGCCGCGTTTGAAGGAGAGCAGGAAGAGATCCTCCTGCACGAACTGCAGTTCCTGCCCGGGGATCTTCGTGTCATGCTGGTAGCTCAGCCTGAGCGAGTGTACCGGGAAGCGCCAGATGGACCTGCCGCTCAACGACCACGTGGCACTGCCGAAGTACTTCCACCGCTCATCCTTGAAGCCGTATGCGCCGTAACCCTCGAAGTAGAGCTTCTCGCTGAAGCCCGTGGTGGTGCGCCCACCCGCGCGCAGGCGCAAGCCTTCCACCGGATTGAAACTGTAGAAGGTGTTCACCGGGCCGAGCTCCCACCAGCCGAAGCCCTTGTATCCGGCCAGCAGCAGGGTGGCGATGTCCATGGTGCGGCGGAACGAGGGCATGCGCTTGAGGCTGTCCACGTTCTGGTACACCTTCGACTCGGCCTGGGTGAGCGGCTCGTGGCGGTGCTCCAGCCAGAACCCATCGCCGGGCTTGTCCATGCGCAGGCTGTCGGGCACAGGTGCTTTGTAGAACTCGAGCGGCAATGGGCGGTCCACCCGTATGTTGCGCAGGGAGATGCTGCGTTCGCCATAGATGCCGCCGCCGCCCTTGCTGATGCCGAAGTCGGCGCGCATGCGGCTGAACACCATCGGGTAGCGGCCGGTGCTGTCACGCTCGAACCGCTGATCGATGTGCAGTTCGCGCACCCAGTTCAGGTTGATGCGCTTGTTCACGCCCAGTTCGGCCTCGCGCACGGTGTACCGCCCATCGAGCGAAACGAGGATGTGGCCCTGGAAGAGGAAGTCGGTGAGGTTGCGCGGCACGAAGGCCAGCCTCACCAGCCGCTCATCGTCCGCCTGCACCGTGTCGGTGATGAAGAACTCGTAGAACAGCGGCGCGCCATCGGCGATGGGGCTCTTGAACATGTTGGTGAGTACCGGGATGTCATTCGCGTACAGGTCGATATCGGAATAGAGGTACTTGAGGTAGGTGGTGATCCCCGCATCGTCGATGTACTCCTCGAAGCTCACGCTTTTCTCGGCCTTCTCCACGGCCTTGCTGCGCTCGGGATCGCGGTTCCAGTAGCGGTCGGTCATGGTCTCCTTCAGGTAGATGGGCAGCACGGCCTTGCCTTCCACCTTGGTGGTGTCCATGTTCTCGAACAGGAAGGCGTACTTGCGCATGATCTTCCGCTTGCGGAACTTCTCGGAAACGCCGCTCATGGCCATCTGCAGCTTCTCGTACTCCTCGTACTGCAACTGGTCGTGCGCCTGCATGCGGTTGCTGTCCTTGTGGGCGATCACCTGCCGCACCAGTTCCACCGCGGGGTTGTCCTTGTTGCGGTAGCGCTGGCGTTTGCCCGCACGCACCGTGGCCTCCTTCAGTTCCACCACCGACTGTTCCAGTACCACGTTCAGGGTGTGCTCGCCGCCTTCCTCCACGGTGCGTTCCACGGTGCGGTGGCCGACATGGCTGAAGCGCAGGCGGTGCGGGCCGTTGCCCGTGAGATGCAGCATGTAGCGCCCCTCGAAATCGGTGATGGCGCCCTGCGTGCCGCCGAT
Organism: Flavobacteriales bacterium; assembly: GCA_020437875.1. Taxonomy (GTDB): domain Bacteria; phylum Bacteroidota; class Bacteroidia; order Flavobacteriales_F; family PHOS-HE28; genus PHOS-HE28. The sequence goes on along the minus strand of JAGQVR010000032.1, from coordinate 7,700 downwards.
CAGCGCGATGGAGACGAAAGGGATGGGATCGCGCGTGCCTTTCTCGGTGACCACGCCGCGCACCACCGTTTGCGCGTGCAGCGCCATGGCCTGCACCAGCAGGAGCAGCAGCCAGGCGGTGCGGTGTGCGATGGTGCGGATCATCCTGCGAACACGTAGCGGCGGTGCAACAAATGGTTCCAGCCCACGGCCAGCAGGGCCATCACGGCGAGCTTCACCGGCAGGTAGTGCCAGCCGATCACGTCCACGCCGAGGCGCAGCAGGCCGTAGCTCAACACGACGTGGCCGCACCACACCAGCAGGTAGCGCATGGCCTGGCGCCGCCATCCGCGCGATGCCGCATCGTAGGCCCAGCGCCGGTTCAGGGTGAAGTTGATGCCGCCGCCCACCACGCTGCCGGCCGCCCCTGCCACCGGCGCGGCGATGCCCACGCCGCCGGCCAGCGCCACAGTGGTGGCGAGGTCGAAGGCGGTGGCCGCAGCGGCCGATAATTGGGCGCGTAGCAGTGCCTTCATATCCACGTCCAGAGGTTGGTGCGCACGAGGCCCTGCATGATCAGGTTGGCATAGAGCCCGGCCAGGAGGTCGTCGGCCATCACGCCCCAGCCGCCGGGAAGCCTTTCCAGCCGGGCGATGCCGAGCGGTTTGGCGATGTCGAACAGGCGGAACAGCACGAAGGCGATCGCCACGGTTTGCCATCCGCCGGGCAGGGCGAACAGGGCCAGGGCCATGCCGGCGAACTCGTCCACCACGACACGCCCGCTATCCCAGCCCCAGCCCTGTTCCACGCGTCCGGCGGCCCAGGTGCCCAGCGCGAAGAGCGCCGCGATGCCCGCGAGCTGCGTGGTGGCCGGCAGCGCATGCGCGCCGATCACGGTCCACAGCACGGCGAGCACGGCGGCGGCCACCGTACCGCCGCCGCGGCCGATGTGCCCGATGCCCGATACCCCGGCGATCAACGCGGGGATGGACGCGACCCGTGGTGTGGCCCGTTCCATCGCATTCAGAGCGCGTCCACCAACTCTTGATAGTAGTCCAGGCCCAGGTGCGTGATCAGGTCCTCGCCCATGATGTGCCGCAGCGTGTTCTGCAGCTTGATCAGCTGCTTGGACAGGTCGTGCTCGGGTGGCAGGCCCTCGGCGGTCTGCGGGCTCTTGAAGTAGAACGAAAGCCACTCCTGTATGCCGCTCATGCCGGCGCGTTGCGCGAGGTCCATGAAGAGGGCGAGGTCCAGCACGATGGGCGCGGCGAGGATGCTGTCGCGGCACAGGAAGTTCACCTTGATCTGCATGGGATAGCCCATCCAGCCGAAGATGTCGATGTTGTCCCAGCTCTCCTTGTTGTCGCCGTGCGGCGGGTAGTAGTTGATGCGCACCTTGTGGTAGAGGTCGCCGTAGAGCTCGGGGTGCAGGTCGGGCTTCAGCACATCCTCCAGCACGCTGAGCTTGGACACTTCCTTGGTCTTGAAGTTGTCGGGATCGTCCAGCACGAGCCCATCGCGGTTGCCGAGGATGTTGGTGCTGAACCAGCCCTTGATGCCGAGCGCGCGCGCCTCGAGGCCCGGCGCGAGGATGGTCTTCATCAGCGTCTGGCCCGTCTTGAAGTCCTTGCCGGCAATGGCCACGCCGAGTTCCCTGGCCAGGTCCACCAGCGCGGGGATGTCGCACATCAGGTTGGGTGCGCCATTGGCGATGGGCACGCCGCACTTGATCGCCGCATAGGCATAGATCATGCTCGGCGCGATCAGCGGATCGTTGTTCACCAGGCCCTTCTCGAAGTCCTCGATGGTGCCATGCACCCGGCTTGTGCCGATGTATTTCTCCGTGCTGGCGCACCACACCATCACCAGGCGGTCGCAGCCGTTCTGCTCCTTGAAGCGTTCGATGTCGGCCATCAGCTCGAAGGCGAGGTCCATCTTGGTGGCGGCCTGCTTCACGTTGGTGCCATCGAGGTTGCGCACGTAATCCTTGTCGAACACGGCGGGCATGGGCGCGATGCGTTCCAGTTCGGGGCGCACCTTTTCGAGCAGTGCGGGTTCGAGCACGCGTGCGTTCACGGCGGCCTCGTACACGTTGTCGGCGTACACGTCCCAGCCGCCGAACACCAGGTCGTCAAGCCCGGCGATGGGCACGAAGTCCTTGATGCGCGGGTTGCGGCCCTCGGTGCGTTTGCCCAGGCGGATGTGGCCCAACTGCGTGAGGGAGCCCACTGGGACGCCGTGCCCTTTGCGCGCGGCGAACACGCCGGCGATCATGGTGGTGGCCACGGCGCCGAGGCCGGGGATCAGCACACCGAGCTTGCCGGTGGCGGGGAGTATGGAAGTGCTCATGTGATCAGGTTGTTCTTGAATGCCCGGCGCATGCGGGCCATGGGGCGTATTGTTCGATCATCGTGGACCGTGCCGTGCCATGTCCGCTTCGTTCACCAGGCCTCGATCGACGGTACCAAAATTACGCGAACATCTTTTAGTTCTGTACTTGCAGAACCAATGGGCCACCGGCTAACTTCGCCCCCGGACCACCATGGCGCACCGCACCCCAAAACTCACCAAGGCCCAGAAGGAATTGATCGAGCGCTTCGGCGTGCTGTGCGAGCAGGACGGGCCCTCCCGCGCGCTTGCCAGGGTGATGGCCCTGCTGATGGTCTCTCCCGTGGTGGAGCTTCCCTTCGACGACATCGGATCCCTGTTGCAGTTGAGCAAGAGCGCCACGAGCAGTGCCCTCAACCAGTTGATGGCACTGGGCAAAGTGGAGTACGTGACGCACCCCGGCGAGCACAGGCGCTATTTCCGCATCCGGCTCTCCTCCTGGCGCACGGACGTGCTGGAACGGCTCCAGGGCCTGGGCGCCATGGCCGAAGCGTGCAAGGAGGTGCTGGCCCAGCGGCCGGGATCCACGCCCGAGTTCAACCGCAACCTTGAGGAGCTGACGAGCTTCTTCGACCACATGCATCGCGAGATCCCCAGGCTGATCGCCAAATGGGAGAAGGGCCGGTAGCCGTTCCGGTCCGGCCCTGTTCAGGAAGTTCACCTGCTGCGGCATGTCAGGCAGGGGAACGGCCTCAGTCACATTTCCCTTGGGGATCGCACGTGGACCATCGGCACCGGACACCTCGATCAACGGGGCGGGGCGTTCGCCCCAGGCTTGCTGAAGGGCGCCCAGGAAGTGGGCGTCGGCCTGTGCGCCGCTCACCGCGTACTTCCCGACGATCACGAAGAACGGCACGCCGCGCAAACCGATCCGTCGACCTTCCGAACCGTCCGCGCGCACCGCATCGCCGAACGCGTCACCGGCCCACAAGGCCGCAACGTCCTGCGCAGGCAGGCCCACCTTCTCGCCCAAGCGTTGCAGCGTGGCGTGGTCCGAAAGGTCGGCCCCTTCGGTGAAGTAGCCCTTGAACAGGCGCTCCTCCATGGCATCGCCCAGGCCCCTGCTCTTGGCGAGCTGGATCAGGCGGTGCGCATCGTAGCTGTTCACCATCACGGCCTGCTCCATCCGGTAGTCCAGCCCCAGCGAGCGGGCACGCTCCACCACGCCGCCCACCATGGCCTTCGCTTGCTCGCGTGTGCCACCGCGTTCGCGTGCGAGCATGTCGAACATGTCGCCTTCGGCACGTTCGGGCGCCGAAGGGTCCAGTTGGAAGCTCTTCCATTCCACCTCCACGTGCTCCCTCGCCGGAAAGCGCGCCAAGGCGTTCTCGAATTCGCGTTTGCCGATGTAGCAGAAGGGGCAGAGCACATCGCTCCAGATCTCCACCTTCATCTTCCCCGGGGGCGCCATGTGTTGTTCGGGCTTATCCATCGGCCCTGCGGCCGATGGCGTGATCACTGTTGCACGAATTCCGCGTTGCCCACGATCTCCACGTTGTCGCTCAAGGTGGCGCCGCCCATGCCGCTGCCCACGCCGAACTGCGTGCGGTCGATCGTCCCGGTCACTTTCACGCCCACCACGTTCTTCTGGTTCATGGGATGTACGCCGTAGCGCGCCGTGGCCGTGAGTTCAACGGGTTTGGTCACGCCCTTCATGGTGAGGTCGCCCAGCACCTTGTACCTGTCGCCGTCCAGTTTGGTCACGCTCGTGCTCTTGAAGGTGATGGCGGTGTGTGTGGCCACGTCGAAGAAATCAGCGCCACGCAAATGCTCGTCGCGCATGCTGTTGTCGGTATTGATGCTCTTGGCGTCCGCCGTGAAGGTGATCGCCGCACCGGTGAGGTCGTTCGCGTTCGGGGCGCTGATGGTGGCATCGATCGTATTGAAGGAGCCTTCCACATCATTGATGCCCAGGTGGGTGATGGAGAAGCGGAGTTTGGCGTGGGCGTTGTCCAGCTTCCACGCCGTGTTGGCGGCGGTGAAGGCGAGCAGAGGGGCCGCGATCGCAGCGGCGATGATGTTCTTGTTCATGGTCCGTTCTGGTGTTGTGTTCGTTCTTGTTCAAGGCGTCAGTCCGCGGTGCTCGGTGCACTGGGGGTGGCCCTTCCGGCTCATTCCGCAGTGCTTCAATGGGGCTGCCGGGAGCCCTGGTCCACCGTTCGGTCAGCGGGTACGACCGGTGCCATGCTGCGGTGTGTTGTCACGTGGGTCATAGGGATCGGGTGCATGCCGAGATCGTTCAAGGCCGGTCACTTCGGCTGGATCGGCGCCATTTTGTAGCGGCCCCAGGCCACAAAGGCGGCAAGCGCCAGGAACACCACGGTAATGATGAAAGGCTCGCCGTGTGAAACGTGGTAGCCGCAGGCCAGTACCAGGATCACGCCGATGCCCACCGCCGCCAGCGGGGTGAGCACGGGCTTGATGCGCAAGGCGGCGGGCAGGATCAGCCCCAGCGCACCGAGCACTTCGCTGATGCCGATGAAGCGCACGGTGCCGGGGGCGTATGAATTCACGAACGTCATGCCGCCCTCCGCCAACTGCTCGATGGGGGCCGTCAGTTTCATGAAGCCGGCCATACCGAAGACCGCCGCCAATAACCCCTGCACCACCCATAGCGCGATGTGGAGCCCTTTGCCTTGTTGCTGTGCCATACTGTGTTCGTTCTGTTGTGAGGGCCGTGTGGGCTGCAAAGGTGGGGCATTAAAGTATACGATAGATAGTGGTATCCTGAAAGAAAGTAGTATCCTCGATGAAAGTTTCAGCACCTTTGCAGCCTCACGCACCCGATGCCATGAAGAACACGAACGACCACGACCACATCCGCTGCATCTCCGAACTGCTGCCCACGCGCGACACGCTCGAGCTGCTGTCGGGCAAATGGAAGATCCTCATCATCATGGCGCTGGCGGTCAAGGGGCCTTCCCGCTTCATGGAGATGGTGCGCGACATCGGGAACATCACGCCCAAGATGCTGAGCAAGGAGCTGCGTGACCTGGAGCAGAACGAGCTGGTTACGCGCACCGTGCTGCCCACCATCCCGGTCACTGTGGAGTACGCGCTGACCGATTACGGCCGCACGTTGCGTCCGGTGATCGTCGCCATGCGCGACTGGGGCGTCACGCATCGTGCCCGGATGACGGGCAAGGCCGGACCTAAGCTGCGGAGGAAGGCGGCTTAAGAACCTGTTTGCGTAGTCCTTTGTTGAGAAGGGTTTTCAGGGGATCTTGACTTGCTGAACGGGGATCGATCCATTCGTACCGGTGCAGAAAGGCACCGTGTACCATGGGCTACAGAAGCGATCTGACAGAAGCACAATGGGAGTTGCTGGAGCCCTTGCTGCCGGGTTCGAAGAAGACACCTGGCCGCCCGCTGAAACATGAGCTACGGCAGGTGGTGAATGGGATCCTGTATGTGAACAGGATCGGCTGTCAATGGAGACAGGTGCCGTCGGAGTTCGGCAGCTGGATCACGTTGTACTTCCAGTTCAAGCGTATGGGTGAGCGTGGGGTCTGGGACAAGGTGTTGACCAAGTTGCGCGAACAGGCACGGCAAAGCGCAGGAAAGAAAGCCACCCCCACCGTGGCGATCATCGACTCCCAAAGCGTGAAGACCACGCTAAAGGGGGGCAACGGGGTTCGACTGTGCCTTCGCGAAGCCCTACATCAGCGGGTCCAGCCTCCGGTTCAGCATCGTCAGGGTCCCATCAACGAGTTTCTCGATCTCAGCCGTCGCATTATTCCGTTTGGTGATCGCCAGGCGCGGCGCCGTGTTCTCCGTAAGGTACGCGTCGATCAGCGCTTGGAAGGCGGTCAGCCTCGCCGCGTCCATCCCGTAATCCGCCAGGCTCGCCAGCACCCCATCGGCGCTGTCATGCACATCCTGGCAGCGCTGCGCTGCCTCGGAATCGCAAGCCGCCGTTCCTCTATCATGCTCCGCCGCCATCCTATCGCGAGGCGTCGCCGTGCTATCATGCGCCGCCGTCATCCTATCACGAGGCGAGGCCGCGCTATCGTGAGCCGCCGTCATCCTATCGTGGGGGGTCGTCACACTATCACAAGCCGCCGCCATCCTATCGTGAGGCGTCGTCACACTATTGTGAGCCACCGACATCCTATCGTGAGGCGATGTCGCGCTATCGTGAGCCGCCGTCATCCTATCACGCGGCGTCGCCGCCCTATCGTGAGCCCCTGTCATCCTATCGCGAGGCGTCGTCGCGCTATCATGAGCTGACGTCATCCTATCACGAGGCGATGCCGTGCTATCGTGAGCCGCAGTCATCCTATCACGAGGCGCGTCCTCACCATGGTGCGCTGAGGTCTCACCATCGCGAGTCGTCGCCGCGCTGGCGCGCGTTGCCCCGTCCGCATGCCGGTCCTGGCTTATCGATGGGTGCCGCAGCGCTGTTGCCGGAACACGTTCGTGTCCGCATCGGCACGCGCTGGAGGCCTTGCGTCAGTAGTAATCTCCTGAGCCACCACAGGGTGTCCTCCCAACCACCGCAGTGCTTTCCCGTGCTTGCGAGATACTGTCACCACGAGGCTCTGTGACGTGATGCGTCGGCTGCGTGAGGGATGGGAGCGGCGGCCCGGCGCAGCGATGTGCGAGCAGCGCACAGGGCGAGGAGGCTGCGAGGCACGAGCAGACCCCGCAGCCCGATGCGATGCCGCACAGCGCAAGACGGACACAGCGGACAGCCCGACCCCGCCTTCGCCAAGGCTTCAACGGGACGAGGCCCGTTCCTTGTTCAAACGAGAACATGATTCGGGACGGGACGAAGGCGGGGGCACGCCCAACACACAAACACCCGCACGCCCTACTACTACAGCACCTTCGAGGAGGAGAACGAGAGCGCGCGGAGCGACCGCAGGAAGATCATCGTGCTGGGCAGCGGCCCCAACCGCATCGGCCAGCGCATCGAGTTCGACTACAGCTGCGTGCACGGCGTGCTGGCGGCGAAGGAGCTCGGCTACGAGACCATCATGATCAACTGCAACCCGGAGACGGTGAGCACCGACTTCGACACGGCCGACAAGCTCTACTTCGAGCCCGTGTTCTGGGAGCACATCTACGACATCATCCAGCACGAACAGCCCGAGGGCGTCATCGTGCAGCTCGGTGGGCAGACCGCGCTGAAGCTCGCCGAGAAGATGCACCGCTACGGCATCCCCGTGATCGGCACGCAATACGAGGCGCTGGACATGGCCGAGGACCGCGAGCGCTTCTCATCGCTGTTGCGGGAACTCGACATCCCGTACCCGAAGTTCGGCGCGGTGCGCACGGCGGAGGAGGCCGTGAAGCTCAGCAAGGAACTCGGCTTCCCGCTGCTGGTACGC
>JAGQVR010000328.1 GCA_020437875.1 Flavobacteriales bacterium | reverse complement strand
CGGTGGAGCTGATGACCCGGATCGAGGACAACTGGAAGGCCGGGGTGGGGATCACCTGGGCCATGGTGCCACATGACAGCACCGACCTCATCGGCACCATCGGCTTCTACCGCTGGAAGCTCGAGCACCACCTATCAGAGGTCGGCTACATGCTCCACCCCGACCATTGGGGCAAGGGACTGATGGCCGAAGCGCTCGCCAGCTGCGTGGACTGCGGTTTCGAGCACTTCGGCTTCCACCGGATCGAGGCGATCACAGAGCCTGCGAACAGCGCATCGCGCCGCCTGTTGGAGCGCAGCGGTTTCGTACACGAGGCCACCTTGAAGGAGAACTACTACTGGAACGGGGTGTTCCAGGACTCGTGCATCTACCGGCGGTTGGTCAGCGCGTGATGCTCAGCGCAGCAGCACGATCCGTCGTGTGACGACGCCCGCAGCAGAGCGGATGCGCACCATGTAGGCACCATCCGCCACTTCATCCGCAGGCGTCCACACCAGGCGATGGGTGCCTGCGCTCAGCAGACCATCCACCAGCTGTGCGACCTCGCGTCCCGATGCATCGAGCACATCCACGCGGATCCGCTCGTCGCCGTTCAGGGTGAGGTCGATGGTGCTGGCGCCGTTGGTGGGCATCGGGTAGGGCATGCCTACCTCGCCGGTGGACCATTCCAGCTCGGAGATGGCTTGTGCGCCATCGAAGCTGATATCATCGAGCAGGAACCACGAACCGATGGAGTTGGCCGGCACGTTGTCCGAGATAAGGAAGGAGATGGTGACGGATGCGGCCGGGTCGCTCGCACCGGCGCTGTAATCGATGGGCACGCTGAACTCCGCGTAGCTCGCCTGTGCATCTGTCAGGAGCAGGGTACCGAAGCCGGTGATCTGGCTATTCACATCGACCACGGTGACACCGATGACCAGCTGTGTGGTGGCCTGGGTGGGGCTGAATTTGTACCAGCCCTGAACGGCTGCAGGATCCTGCGTCACGGGCGCGGCGAGGCTCTGCAAGGTGGGCGGCACGGCCTGCCCGGCACTGATCGGGCTCTCCAACACCTCGCCACGCGCGGCCAGTGCGCCGCTGTGCGCATCTGCCGAGGAGGTGACCACATAGAAGTTGAGCGGAGCGATGTTGTTCACGCTCCAGCTGTTGGGTACGTTGCCTGTCCAGTTCTCGAATCCGCCGTTCGGTACTTGAGCGAACAGCGCGGTGGAAAAGCAGGTGGCGAGGAGGGTCGGGTACAGATGACGCATGCGGGAGATGTTTTCGTTGAGCGGGCAAAGTAGTCGATCTGAGAAAAGGCCTCCGTCCAAGGCAAGGTCCTACCATTCCCCGTGGAAGCCACAACAAGCCCTCTTTCTGCAGTTACTCCACGCGCAGCGGACCTCCCACCACCCGCATGCCGTGCGCGGCGAACACCTCGGCCACATCCGCTTCGGTGGGCGGTGTTGTCCATGCATCGGTGGTCTGGAAGAAGGCTTCCATCGCCCCCGCGGGCTGGTAGGAAACGATGGTGCGCGCCCGCTCGGTGAGTTGCACGAAGGCATGCGGCACCTGCCGGGGCAGGAAGATGGTATCACCGGCCTTCGCATGCCAGCGCTCATCGCCGCACTGGAACAGGTACTCCCCCTCGAGCACGAAGAACCACTCGTCCTGCTCCAGGTGGATGTGCAACGGTGGTCCGCCGTTCGGGGTGTGGCCGGTCTGCTCGAACACGGCGAGCGCCCCTTCGGTATCATCACCGCTCACCTTCACATCCAAGGTGTTCCGAGTGACGCCGCGCATGGTGAAGCGCTTGTCCGAACGGGCCTCACCGGCATTCACCTTGAAGGGTGCTCGTTGGCCCGGTCCGAACCAGGCCTTAATTCCGGTCGACCAAGCGATGGGCAGTATGGCACCAAGGCCGAAGAGAAAGCGGTCGCGTTGCATGGCAGGATGGATGGTCCCACGAAGTTGAGCGATCAACGACCATTGGAACAAGCACGGGCACGGCGCATGGCACATTGGAAAGGAGATGAAAGCCGTTGCATTCGTGTCGGCATCCCCTCCCCTTTTTCGCATCTTTCGGGCCGATCCATCATGTTGCTGCGCCGATACCCGACCCTCCTGTTCGCCACCCTGCTCGTGCTTGCCGGGTGCCAGAAGGATGTGGACATCCCCGAGCCGGACACCGAGCAGCCCACCACGCCAACTGGTTCCGGTGGACGGGATGACAACATGGCGATGGGCAACCCGAGCGGTGCCAGCACGAGCATCGTGGCGATCAACAACTACCTGGTGGTGCATCCGCAATACGTGGCGGGCTATGACAACAGCCGGGGCCAGGCGCGCTGGGTGAGCTGGCACCTGAATACCGCGTGGAAGGGCGATGCCGTGCGCTGCGACTGCTTCCTGCCCGACCCCTTGCTGCCCACCAGCTTCTTCGCCGCGAACACCTTCAACTACAACGGCACGGGCTTCGACCGCGGCCACCTCTGCCCCAGCGACGACCGCGACGGCAGTGCGGAGGACAATGCCGTCACCTTCCTGATGACCAATATCGCGCCGCAATCGCCCGAGATGAACCAGGACACCTGGTTCGAGTTGGAGGCCTTCGCGCGTGATGTGATGGGCGAAGGCAACGAATTGTACATCCTGGCCGGTGGCTACGGCGAGGGCGGTACGGGCAGCTTGGGCGGCACCACCACTTCCATCGCCAGCGGCTCCATCGCCGTTCCCGCGCGCTATTGGAAGGTGCTGCTCATCATCCCCGATGGCGACCAGGACCTGGACCGCGTGGTAAGCGATGGTGCGCGCCTGATCGCGGTGGACATGCCGAACACCCCTGGCGCCACCAGTCAGCCGTGGTACGCCTATCGCACAACGGTGGACGCCATTGAGCAGAGCACGGGCCTCGACCTCTTCAACGCGCTGCCCACGGAGGTGCAGG
>JAGQVR010000327.1 GCA_020437875.1 Flavobacteriales bacterium | reverse complement strand
GGTGCCGTTCGGGTCGAAGAACCAGAACTCGTAACCGCTGGTGGTGTTGGTCACCCCGTACTCAGCCGATACGGCCGCATTCGCGTGGCACACGATCATCTTGTTGTCGATCCAGTCGAGCTTGTCACAGCTGCTGAACAGAAGCTTGTCCGTGCCCGTGGGCAGGCAGAAGGCGCCGTTGTCCACGCTCGCGGAAAGTCCGCTCACGCTTCCCGTGGTGAAGTTCCCGAAGTTGTCGATGATGCGTGCACCGCTGGCACCGGCCTCACGCAACTGGTAACCACCGGTGATGCCGCCACTAACGAATCCATCACCACCGGCGTCCGTCACACGCAGGCGGTAGCAGCCCACAGGCAGGCAGCAGGTCGGGGTGATCGGGGAGGTGATGTTGTGCGGATAGGGCTCATCCGGCGCACCACCGCTGCAGATCACCAGATCGCTGTTCTGGTCCAGGATCTCCCAGCCGATCTGTTCGCTGTTGGCGTCGGAGCGGAGATCGACCACCACGTTCTCCGTGCAAGCGATGGCTACACAGTTGCAGGAACCGTTCAGTTGGCCGAGCACGAAGCCGGGGCCGGCCTGTGCGTCGCAGTTCGAACCGATCAGGCCGGGAACGGCCGGACAGTCATCCGTGTTGTTGGTCACACCGCAGGCGACAGGTGCGCCAGCACCGTAACCGTCACCATCCGTATCTGCGTAATGGGTCTCGGTGTCATCGCAGTCGGTATTGTCCGGTACACCGCAAGCGACGGGACTTCCCGTGCCGAATCCGTCACCATCACCATCCACGTACAGTAATTGGCTGTCATCGCAGTCGCTATTGTCGGCCACATGGTCGCTCGGCTGGCTGCAGGCCATCACCATCGCGTTCGGATCCCCGAACCCATCACCATCCACGTCCGCATACCAGGCGGTCGCTGCTTGTTCAGTAACGTTCACCGTGGCACTGGCGTTCGCGCAAGGTGCGGCAGCAACGGTGTAGGTGTACACCCCCGGATCCATGGTCGCAGGTGCGTACATGCCACCGCTGACCGGGCTCGGACCTGTCCAGGAACCACCGCCATTCGGTGTTCCGCCAAGGGCCGCAAGAAGGCTTGTTGGAGCATCGCTGCTGCACGCATCGAGCGTACCATTGGTGCCAGCGTTCGGGGGCTGGACCGCGGTCACCAATGTGGTGCTCGCCGTGGTTCCGCATGTCTGACGTATGGCCGTGAAATGGAAGGTCGTGTTCGCGTTCACGGTCACGTTCATCGGGTTCTGGTCCGTGCTCGTGAATCCGGCAGGGGTGGAGGTCCAACTGAACGAGGTGGGAGCAGGGGTGCCGGTAACGCTCACGTTGTCGATGGCCCACCACCAGTCCCAGGTCGCATCATATCGGAACCTGATGAAGAGTTGCGGTTGTCCGGCATAGGCACTCAAGTCGACCGTTGACTGGACGAAGCCGTCGTCCGCACCTTGCGTGCTCGTGTAGGTCTGTTCGGTGGTCCAGTTGGTGCCATCCGTTGAGATGTCCACGTTCGCACTTTCGGAGGCATTGTACCGGTAATAGTGGTAATAGCTGAGCGAAAGTGAGCTGTATCCCACGGTGCTGAACCCCGGGGATACGAGGGTGGTGGCCGTGGTACCGGAACCCTGGGCATCGGAATTGCTCAGGACGAAGGGGCTTGCGTCATTGCTCGAGAAGGTCGGATCCGGGCTGCCATAACCGTTGTAGAAGTAACTATCGGGGCGCGAGGTCCAGGCGGCGGCAGCAGGGGTGCCTCCGGTAGAGGTGTTCGTCGTGGACCAGGAGCCGAGCCCGCTGTTGAAATCCTCGCTGAACACGGTCGTAGGGAGGGCTGTGTAAGCTCCGGTCAGGTCCACCGTACCACCAGCGCAGAGCATTGTGGCGGAACTATTCGCGGAAACGCCGGTCGGACCAGAGGACACATTGACCGTTACGGTCGCGGAACCTGGGATGGAGCAGCCGGTGTTCAGGCCGGTCACCGTGTATGTGGTCGTAGTGGCCGGGTTGGCCGTCACGCTGGGGCCGCTCGTTGCGCTAAGGCCGGTTGCCGGCGACCAGGTATACCCGGCATTGGCTCCGGAAGCGGTCAGCACGACATTTCCTCCGCTGCAGATCGTGGGGGTGCTCGGGGTCACCGAGATCGTAGGACCGCTGCATGGGGTGTAGGTCAGGACGACGCGACCATTCGCTCCATCGCCTCCGGATGCTGTAGAGCAACATCCTCGTTCGGCACCACCACCACCACCACCCGGTGTAGAACCATCCTGGCCACTTGCAATGGTGCCATTTCCACCATTTCCTCCATCACCGCCGCCCGACGGTGCGTTGCCACCAGTTGATCCCGAACCATCGTTGCCGTTAGCGGCAGTTCCGGCGGAGGATCCACCGCCACCGCCCCTGCTACTCGTAGCGTTAGCACCATCACCACCAGCATATTTCACGGTTCCGATGGAGGCTGAGGCTGAGCCGCCATTGGCTCCGCTGCTGCTGTTGTTACCGCACGAGGATCCACCCTTGGCCATCACGGTGGTGGCCGTTCCGAACCAGGAATCTCCGCCAGCTCCGGTGCCCGTGCTACCCGAACCCACCGTGACCGTGTAGGTATTGCCTTCGATCACCGTGATCGTGCTGCGTGCATACGCACCGCCGCCTCCGCCGCCGCCACGGCCGTTGGAGCTGCGCGTGCCACCGCGACCGCCACCGCCCCAGCACTCCACCGTGACCTGGCTAACGCCTGCTGGAACAAGGAATGTCCCGGAGCTGTTGAAGGTCTCGGTCGTCTGTCCCCATGCACTGGTGACCAGGCATAGGAGCATGACCAGGGAGCTTAGCCGCAAGGCAGTGGCCCATGACCGTGATGGCCGGGCTGTGGAGAGGCCGACCGTACTGACCGACCTCGGTCCCGCAGCGCGGTGCCCCTCCTTGAAAACCGGG
>JAGQVR010000326.1:1789-2941 GCA_020437875.1 Flavobacteriales bacterium | reverse complement strand
CCAACCAGTTCGGATCCCTCTGGGTGAACTTCAACTCGCCCCTTCTTTGGGACGTGTTCGCGATCTCGACCTACTTCAGCGTATCGCTGGTCTTCTGGTACATCGGCCTGATCCCCGACTTCGCGACGATCCGCGACAAGGTGACCAAGCCGGGCATGAAGAAGGTCTACGGCATCCTGAGCTTCGGTTGGAGCGGCAACGCCAAAGCATGGACGCGCTTCGAGGAGGTGAGCCTTGTGCTGGCCGGTGTGGCCACGCCGCTGGTGTTCTCGGTGCACTCCGTCGTGAGCTTCGACTTCGCCACCTCGGTGATCCCCGGCTGGCACACCACCATCTTCCCACCCTACTTCGTGAGCGGTGCGGTGTTCAGCGGCTTCGCCATGGTGCAGACCCTGCTGCTGGTGATGCGCAAGGTGATGCACCTGGAGAACTACATCACCGTGAAGCACGTGGAGTACATGAACATCGTGATCATCGTCACGGGTTCCATCGTGGGTGTGGCCTACATCACCGAGCTCTTCATCAGCTGGTACAGCGGGGTGGAGTATGAGAGCTATGCCTTCATCAACCGCGCCACCGGTCCTTACTGGTGGAGCTACTGGGCGATGATGACCTGCAACGTGGTGAGCCCGCAGGTGTTCTGGTTCCGCAACCTGCGCCGCAACCTGGCCTTCACCTTCTTCATGAGCATCATCGTGAACATCGGCATGTGGTTCGAGCGTTTCGTGATCATCGTGACCAGCCTGCACCGCGACTACCTGCCGAGCAGCTGGAACATGTTCCACCCGACCTGGGCGGACGCCGGCCTCTTCCTGGGCACCATCGGCATCTTCTTCACCCTCTACCTGCTTTTCGCCCGCTACTTCCCGGTGCTGGCGCTGAACGAGGTGAAGTCCATCCTGAAGGTCAGCGGCGAGAGCTACAAGAAGGAAGCCGCCAAACACCATCACCACTGAGCACAATGGCGAACAAGGTCATCTACGCCGTTTACGAGGATCCCGAACTGTTGAAGGACGGGGCGCGCAAGCTGGTGTCCAACGGCATCAAGGTGAAGGACACCTGGTCGCCCTTCCCGATACACGGCATCGACCCGATCATCGGGGTGAAGCGCACCCGCCTGGCCATCGCAGCCTTCATGTTCGGCATCACGGG
>JAGQVR010000326.1:0-1779 GCA_020437875.1 Flavobacteriales bacterium | reverse complement strand
ATACACGGCATCGACCCGATCATCGGGGTGAAGCGCACCCGCCTGGCCATCGCAGCCTTCATGTTCGGCATCACGGGTACCTGCCTGGCGCTGCTGGGCATCTGGTACATGAACATCTTCGACTGGCCGATGAACATCGGGGGCAAGCCGAGCCAGGCCATGTACAAGAACCTGCCGGCCTTCATTCCGGTCACCTTCGAGTTCACCGTGCTGTGCGCCGCGCATGGCATGTCCATCACCTACCTGATCCGCAACAAGACCCTGCCCGGCATGCCGGCCCGCAACCCGGACCCGCGCAGCACGGACGACAAGTTCATCATCGAAGTGCGCACCGCTGACAACCACGGCCACAGCGCCGAGGCCATCACCAGCTTGTTGCGCGAGACCCCGGTGTTCGAGATCAACGAACGCCAGTACTGAGCCATGAGCACGATCCAACGGAACCCGGTCATGACCCTCGGCGCCCTGTCGCTGATGGTAGTGGGCATGGCCTCCTGTGGCGGCGACCCCAACAGCCCCGGCGTGGAATACATGCCCGACATGTACCGCAGCCCGGCCGTGGAGGCCTATGTGGACTACGGTCAGGACCCGTACTACTTCACCGAGGATTCGGCACGTGTGCAGCGCGAGCGCCCGAGCGCCAAGCTCCCGCCCGCCGGCACCATCGCCTTCGCCGATGACCAGTCCAAGGCCGCGTTCAACATGCCGTATCCGTACGCCAACGACAACGATGGCTACGAGGCTGCGGGCCTGGGGCTGCACAGCCCCATCGCCATGACCGAGGCCACGGTGGAGCAGGGCAAGGAGCTGTATGCCCGTTTCTGCGATCACTGCCATGGTGACAAGGGTGATGGCGACGGTCCGGTGGTGAACAACGGCGGACACCCGCCTCCCGGTGCCTACTCGGGTGCGTTGAAGGACCTGCCCGAAGGCAAGATCTTCCACGTGATCACCTACGGCAAGGGGATGATGGGCTCACACGCCTCGCAGTTGAACAAGGAGGAACGCTGGCTGGTGGTGCAGTACGTGAAGTACCTGCAGAACGGCGGCAAGATGACGCGTGAGGGCACGGGTACGGCTGTGGCCGCCACCCCGACCCCCGCAGCGAACTGAACCAGGACGACAACGGTAAAGCAGCGATGAACTTCACCATAAGCAATCGGGCGCGCAGCATCTCCCTCGGATTGATCATCCTGGGCGCGGTGGGCGCCGTGGTCGGCATCCTTGGCGATCATACCGATCACCACCAACGTACCTGGGCTTCCCTGTTGGTGAATGGCTTCTTCTTCTTCGGGATCGGCCTGGGTGCGCTCTTCTTCTTCGCACTGCAGAACGCCACCGAGACCGCCTGGAGCGTGATGGTGAAGCGTGTGTTCGAAAGCCTCTTCAGCTATGTGAAGTGGGGCTGGATCCCGCTGGTGATCGTGTTCGTCGCCGGGAGCATGCACCTGAACCATGTGTACCATTGGATGGACCAGAGCCTGTATCATCCGTATATGGTGGTGGGCGAAGGCCATGATGCGCAATACATGGATGAGGCCGTGCAGGGAGCGGTGGCCAACCCCAATTATGACAGCATGATGGCGGGTAAGAAGGCCTTCCTGAACATCCCCTTCTTCTGGATCCGGACCATCGCCTACATCGGCATCTTCGTGTTCTTCGCCGGTTGGTTCCGGAAGCAGAGCCTGCAGATGGACAAGGAGTCGGGCGAAAGCCTGGTGAAGCGCATGCTGCTCAACTACAAGCGCAGCGCGCTGTTCCTGGTGTTCTTCGCGGTCT
>JAGQVR010000325.1 GCA_020437875.1 Flavobacteriales bacterium | reverse complement strand
GATCCGGACACGATGGCATCCGAATAGAGCACCAGCGTAAGGCAACCGTTCAGATTGCTCCCGCTCACGGTCGCCGTGATCGTCCCAGGCCCACTCTCACCCCAGAAAGCACCGTTGGGGGCCACGGGCGGGTTGTACGGACCGCTCCACGTGAGCTGGGCTGGATTGCCACTGTTGATCTGCTGTGCGGTGACGGTGCTCAGATCCGTTCCGGGAGCGATGTTCCCGTCGAAGATGTACAGGCCGTCGAAGTTGTCCTCGATATCGAAGCTGGTGAAGTTCATCGTCACCGCCTCACCGGGGGTGTTCGAGCAATAACGGATGTGGTAGGGAGCGATGCCAGCGTTCTGCACACCCAGGTTGCCCGGGTAGGTGGTTCCTCCCTGTCCACCCGGATCGAACGAGGTGGTCACGTTCGGCGTATTGAGGCCACTGGCCGAGATCGAGTAGACGCTGCACGTTCCAGGGACCGCGATGGCCGGTGGGCCGCATGAGACCTTGTAGGTGTAACCCGGACCGGTGATGATGAAATCCGAACTGAAGACCACCATCAGGCATCCATTCGGGTTGGACGCGGTGACGGTCCCCGAGATCTGGTTCGGAATGGTGTTCCCCGTATAGCTGCCGATCAAATTCGCCGGGTTCGCTGGACCGGTCGGTTGATTATAGATGCGAATGAAGTCGTACCCGCTCTCCAGGCTGAACTGGGTGAAGTTCAGGGTCACGACGTCGCCCGCCTTCTCTGCGCAATGGAAGCGTATCTGGGATTCGTTGTTCTGGTACTGCCCGGCCGCTCCGCCACTGTCGTAGAAGGTACCCGTGCAATCCGGTGGGTTCGCTGTCTGTGCGCAGATCGAGAAGGGTCCTTGTTGGTTGTTCACCTCCGTCCAGACCCGGATGTACAGGGTCTCGCCGGGGGTGATGGTGGGCGGAACGAGCGAAAGCCGAGGCATCGTTGCATTAGGTGGGGTGCCCTGAGTTGAACCAGCGGTGGAGCATGCGCCAACGGCGGTGAGCGTGAGCAGGGTGGGGCAGCCGGTGCCGCTCACATCGCGGTAGGCGGCCATCGCGAAGTTCAAGGGCAGCACGTCATCCGTATCGATGATCAACGGGTTGGTGCCTGAAACGGACAGCGGTACCTCCACGGTGTACCACACATCCAAGTAGTTGGCAGGCGGTGCGCCGCATAGCGCAGGGACCGTGCTTCCCGTCGGAGGGAAGGAGGCGCCCGTGTTGGTGGCGTTCTCGTTCGTCGTTGGGAAGAGGATGCACTCACCACCACCCACTTCCAGCGCGATGGCCCCGCAGGGATTGTCGTTCGGCGGTGGGTTGTTCGGCGTTACGCAGATGCTGAAGGTGCCGTGGTAGAAGTAGGCGTTCGTCTCCCGGTTCCACACACGGATGTAGATCGTCTCACCCGCCGTGAGCGTGATGCCGGACGTGCTGCTGTTGATACGCGGCATGTTGTTGCCACCGCCGATGTTGTCGTGACAGGCACCGGTGATCTGCGTCAAACTGCCACCGTAGGCCGGGCCACAGATGTTGCCCGTGGCACGGTACCAGGACATGGCCATGTCCGTTAGCGTACCGGCGAAGAGCGTCACGGTCATGTTGTTCGTGGGGGGCACCACCACGCGGAACCACACGTCGCGTGCGACCGGGTTCCACTGGGCTGGCAGCGCATAGGGCGTGCCTGGCATGCCGCAAGTCATCGGACCGATGGTCAGTCCCGAAGGCATGGGTTGCGCGTTGACGGTGTTGTACTCGGCCGGTACGCAGGGGTCTCCAGCGGTGAGCAGGATCGCACCGCAAGGCTCGTCGTTCACCGGTGCCTGTGCGTTGTAGGCGCAGATGGTGAAGCTGCCATTCTCGTTGTTGTTGCGCTCCCATACACGGATGTACACCGTCTGGCCGGTGGTAAGACCATAGTTGGCCGGGTCGAACACGATACCCGGATCCCCGTTGGGGCCACCTAGACCATCGATGGAACAGACACCCGTGGCCGTACCTGTGAGCCAGGTGTACGGGCCAGCGGAGCAATCGGGTGCGGTATAGAGGCCGATGCCCGTGGCACAGACGCCGGATTCCTGCACTTCCACGCCGATCAGGCCGGAGGCCGGAACAGTGACACTGTACCATACGTCATTACCAGAGAAGTTCACCGCACCGCAACCATTGTTCGGGTTCAGAGGTGAGGTATCAAGACTGTTCGCCGAGGTCTGTGTAGCGGCTTCCGTGGTACCTGCGATGGGAGTGGTACAACTGGTGGAGGAAAGTGCGATCGGTATTGCGCCACACGGTTCATCATTGGCCGGTGGAGAGGCCAGACCGAGGCATTGGACTTCAACGGAAATTGCCGGGTGCGATGCAAACCCTGCGCAAGTTGCCGCACCATCATATACGAACGCCCTGTAGGTCGTGGTGGTTGCGATGAACTCCACCGATGAAGGGCCTCCAACAGTACCACAGCCGTCATCATCACAAGCTCCTGCTATCGCAGGATATGGAGACGTGTTAGTCCGAATGTACAAGAGGGTATTCACTCCTGGAGTGCCGCAAGTCCTGACTCGGTATCTATATCCAGCCGTGGTGCTGAACCGAATGTTAGTTGCCCCACCAGCCGGTATAGCTCCAGTAATGCTTCCCGGACAGGTCGGCGCTGCGATGAGTCCTGCGATGCCGGGTGATAAGGCAGCACAATTACACACGTTGCAATCCGCGTTCTGCGGCGTTTGCGCCAACACAGAGCCCCCCAGAAGGGGCAGCAGGAATGCCAGAGCCGAGCGGAACAGGGTAGATCTCATGACATGCACAGGGTAGCGTCGGTTTTGGTTGGGTGTGAGGAGGTGCATGGCCATGGCTCGGATGTGGACATCCGATATCGACCGTACGTTCCCAACGCCTTGGTCAGGGGCGAGGGCGGTAACGGCAGAAGCAATGGTCTCTTCACGGTCGCGAAATAT
>JAGQVR010000324.1 GCA_020437875.1 Flavobacteriales bacterium | reverse complement strand
CCCACCACCGTGATGATGGCGAGCAGCGTGAGCAGGCCGAGGCCGGGGATGTCCAGCGGGATGATGCCGTCCAGGAAGCGGAGCGACTGCCACAGGGCCCACACGATGATGGTGACCGGCGCGAGCAGCAACAAGCCCCGGAAGAAGAAGCTGAGCAGGATGCGGCCGATGCGGCGTGCGGTGTAGCTCATGGCGGCGACAAAGCTAGAGCAGGTCGCGCAGCTTCTTCGGCAAACTCGCTCTTACCAGGTCGTACGAATGATCCGCCAGCTCCAGGAGCAACTTGCCGGGTACGCTGCCGTTGGTGACCACCGTGTTCCAGTGCTGCTTGTTCATGTGGTAGCCCGGGGTGATGCCCTCGTACCGCTCGCGTAGCTCGACAGCACGCTCCGGGTCGCACTTCAGGTTCACGCTGGTGAAACCGTCGGCATCCATCAGGGCGAACATCTTTCCCGCCACGCGGAACACCAATGTTTCCGGGCCGAAGGGGAAGTCCTCGCTGAAGCCGGGCTTGTGCAGGCAATGGGCGCGGAACTCGTCCAAGGTCATGGGAGTAGCGCGTAGATGACCGGTCGGCTCGGCGCGGCGTCGTTCATGAAATGTGGCAGTTGCAGTTCGAGCAGGTAGTCGCCGTCGCGCACCGTGCTTGGAATGTTCAGCAGTTCCGTGATGGTGCGCTCGCGGTCGATGGTGTTCGGGAAGTCCCAGAAGGCATGGTGCGCGGCCAGCACACCGCCATCCTCTTCACGGTCCACGCTGGGAAGGTCGAGCAACAGATGCTTCACGCCGATGCTGCGCAGCCAGGCCGTGGCCGTGCTCTGCAAATAGGTGGGGTTGGTTCCGCTCCAGTCGCGCGCGCTGTTGTCCGCTTGTGGCAGGGTGCGCAGGATCAACGCCTCCGGTGGTCGTTCGTTCACCGCGCCGCGGAGTTGCTCAAGGGTGATCACCTGGTCGATCTTCGCGTCAGGGGCACGCCTTTCCTCCGGACGGATGCTGATCAGCTGGGCCGTGAAGAAGTAACGTTTCAACTGATCCCCGACCGGGTGGATCTCCGGGGCGATGTGGCCCACGCTCTCCGTGTGGGTGCCATGGCCGTGCGGATTGAAGTGGATGTCGCGGAAGTTCACCGGGGCGCCGGAACGCACGGCGTATTCCACAGCGCCGTTGCGCACCGGCTCCATGCGTACCGGACCCACCCACCAGGCGCGTACCTGCGGCTCGCCGGCGTGCAACGGAAGGGAAAGGTCGATGGGGCGGGAGAGGTCCACGCGGAAGGCGCGGCCGTGGTGGGTGATCTCAGCGATCATCGTCGGTGACGAAGAGGTCGGATGCGATGCGGTCCGCGAAGTGGCGACCCGCTCTGCTCAAAACTAAACGGCCATCGACCATGCTGATGCTACCGTTCGACACATGCCGTTGGAAAGCCGACGAGTTGATCCGCAAGGCGTCGATCTCCAACTTGGCGATGTCCACGCCCTTCGCTGTGCGCAGGCCGGTCATCAAACGTTCGTTGGTGCGTTGCGCCGGGGTGAGCGTTTCACTTTCCCAATAGCTGCTGTCTTCCCGGAGCGCCTTCACGTACCGCGCGTTGTTGGCCACGTTCCAGCGACGCGAGCTGCCATCGAAGGAATGGGCGGAAGGCCCGATGCCGAGGTAGGGCACGCCCTCCCAGTAGCTGGTGTTGTGCCGCGAGTAGTGGCCGGGCTTCCCGAAGTTGCTGATCTCGTAATGGTCCAGACCGGCTTGCTCCATGCGTTCCATCAAGCGCTCGAACTGTGCGCTCTGGTCCTCATCCTCCGGCATGTGGACGCCGCCCTTCTTCACCTGGTGCGCGAGCGCGGTCTTGGGCTCCACGGTCAGGCAATAGGCGCTCAGGTGCGGCATGCCGTGGTCCAGGGCGATGGTGAGCTGCTCGTCCCATTCGTCCAGCGTCATCTGCGGCAGTCCGTAGATCAGGTCGATGGTCCAGGTCCTGAAGCCTGCGTTCGCGATGAGCCCGATGCTGGACAATGCCTGGCGGGCGTCGTGGGCGCGCCCCATCCATCGCAGGCGTTCATCCCGGAAGCTCTGCGTACCCAGGCTGATGCGGGTGATCCCGGCGGCCTTCCACTCCGCCAGTCGTTCCGCGGTGATGTCATCCGGATTGGCTTCGAGGGTGATCTCCGCGTCGCGCTCCACCCGGAAGAGGTCCTGCGCCTGCTGGATGAAGGCGGCGATGCGACCGGGCTCCAAGAGGCTCGGTGTGCCACCACCGAAGTAGATCGTGCCCACGCGACCGTCGCCGATCTCCTTGCTGCGCTTCACCAGTTCCAGCTCCATGGCATCCAGCACCGCTGACCGGTCAGTGGACGTGCTGAAGTGGAAATCGCAATAGGTGCAGGCTTGCCGGCAAAAGGGGATGTGGATATACAAGCCAGCCATCACGTGGCCGGTCCTTCGGTGACGAGCGAGTCGCTCAAGGCCCCGGCCTTCAATGTGATCCGGAAGGTGGTACCCTTGCCGGGTGCGCTCTTCTTCACCTCGATGTGCCCGCCGTGGTACTGTTCGATGATGCGCTTGCTCAGGGAAAGTCCCAGGCCCCAACCGCGCTTCTTGGTGGTGAAGCCGGGTTGGAACACGGTGCGCTGTTGTGCGGCGGGGATGCCCTTGCCGGTGTCGGTGACGTCGATGTGCACGTGCGAGCCGTCGCGCTGCAGTTCGATGGTGATGGATCCCTGACCTTCCATGGCGTCGATGGCGTTGCGGATCAGGTTCTCGATCACCCAGCTGAAGAGGGCGCGGTTCAGCGGCACGAGCATCTCGGGGTCCGCTGGCAGCAACACTTCGATCTGCGCTTTGGAGGGCAGGCGCGGACGCAGGTACAGCACCGTGGCGCGCAAGGTGTGGTACAGCTTCTCCGGTTCGAGGTCGGGCGCTGATCCGATCTTGGAGAAGCGTTCGGTGATCACCTCCAAGCGGTCCACGTCCTT
>JAGQVR010000323.1 GCA_020437875.1 Flavobacteriales bacterium | reverse complement strand
CTGCCCCCGCCCCCCTAAATTCACCTCGCCACCATGACCCTCCCGGACTACCTCACCGCCCTCGACCAGCTTCGACCGCTCACCGCCCTGCCCGTCCCCGCGGACGTGGCCACCATCGCCGGCCACTTCAAAGGCAAGCGCACCCCCAAGCGCCTGAAGGAGATGGAGGCCCTGCTCGAGACCCTGGCGGCGTTGGGGGGGGCGCGGAAGGAGGGGGAGGGCGAGGAGCTCCGGTACGGGGCGGCCTAATTTCGCCCAATGCCCGGCCAGGTACCCAAGCGGATCCATGTTTACCGGTTGGTCCATCACGTCAACATACCGTACATCCTGCGCCATGGGTTGTGCCACCGGGACCATCCGCAATTCGATCCGAACTACGTGACCATTGGCAACACCGACATCATCGGCAAGCGGGTGGAGGAACCCGTAGGCCTGGAAGGGTACGGGCACCTGGGTGAGTATGTGCCCTTCTATTTCAGCGGGCAGACCCCCTTCCTGTACAACATCAAGACCGGCTATGGGGTCCCGCAGGTTCCTCAACGGGACCTTGTGTACATCGTCTGTTCATTCGACCGTCTGGTGCAAAGTGGACTCCAGTACGTTTACACGGACGGGAATGCCAAGATCAGGATCAGCAAACGCTTCATCGACCCCAAGGACGTGGACAAGCTGCACTGGGATGCCATTGGTTCCGGCGACTTTCGGGAAGCTGTGCACGGCCCCGATCGGAAGCGCGTGTTGCATGCCGAGTTCCTGGTGAGGCACCATGTACCGGTCCCGGAGTTCGTGGCGTTGATAGTTTTGGACCAGGAACGAGCGGCGGAAATGAGATCCCTGGTGAAGGAGGTTGGATGTGAAGCCAAGGTGGTCGTGGACGACACACGCAGATGGTTCTTCCCATGATCGAGTACACCACCGGCAACCTGCTTGATGCGGATACCGATGCCCTGGTGAACACCGTGAACACGGTGGGCGTGATGGGCAAGGGCATCGCCTTGCAGTTCAAGGAGCAGTTCCCGGAGAATTTCAAGCGCTACGCCGATGCATGCAAGCGCAAGGAATTGGAGCCCGGGAAGTTGCTGGTGACCACCGAACACACCGTTTCCGGGGACAAGACGATCATCAACTTCCCCACGAAGACGGAGTGGTACCGCAAGTCCAGCTACAAGTACATCGAAGCTGGGCTGGTGGCCTTGGCCGAGCTGATCCAACGTACCGGCATTCGGAGCATGGCCTTACCCCCGTTGGGCTGCGGGCATGGTGGCCTGGATTGGAAGAAGGTCCGCCCGATGATCGAACAGCATCTCGGACACCTGGGTGTTCGTGTGGTCGTGTACGAACCGAACGAAGCCGTAAAGGCGATCCTCCAGAAGCAGGAGCAACGGGATGCGAAGTTGACCCCTGCTCGCGCCATGCTGCTCCATGCGTTGTTCGACTTTGAGCGGCAGGGCGAACGGGCGAGCTTGTTCGTGGCCAACAAGCTGGCGTTCTTTCTCCAGTCCTTGGGCGAACCGCTTCGCCTGAAGTTCGTGGCCCACCATTACGGCCCCTATTCGGTCCAGGTGGAGAACGTGCTCTATCACTTGAACGGGGCGTTCTTGCGCGGGCTGGAACAGAAGAACGCGAAGCCATTCGAAGAGCTTCAATTGGTCCATGACCGGAAAGCAGAGGTGGAACGCTACGTGGAGACGGAACTGAACGCCGAACAACGCGCCCGCCTGCAGCGGCTAACAGAACTGGTCCATGGCTTTCGCGCGGCCTATGCCTTGGAGCTGTTGGCATCCATCGCCTACATCCGGCAGCAGGAAGGGCACATGGAAACGGACCTGATCCTGGCGCGGATGAAGGAATGGTCGCCTCGTAAGAAGGCCATGGCCGATCCGGAGATGGTCCGGGTAGCGCAGGAACATTTGGAGGAGTTCGGCCAGCGGATGGCGCAGGCGTGAATTCCATTGTTTCACACCGGACACAGCCGGGAGGAGGCTGGTGGGGTTGGGGGGGTGTGACTACGCACTGATAACATGGTGTTCTATAGAGAAGTGGCGATCGAGGAGATCAAGGCAAGACTTCTCGCATTGACAGATACCAGGCCTGGTCGCCATCTATGGAGCGGTTTGGTCAAAAAAGCATTTATTGATTGTGCCGTTACCATGAAGCTGAAAGTGGCAACGGCAGGTACAGCAGCACAGGTCGAAGGAGCGCGCGAGCCGGATTGGGGCGAGTGGCTTTATGACCTGGTCTGGTACACCTCCAAGATCGATGAAGCTACAGGCGTGGAACGCACCACCTCCGTGCCGCTGGTAATGGAATGCGAATGGGACGCTTCGCTGGCCTCCATTGCCCTGGACTTTGACAAACTGCTCGTGGCCAATGCGGACCTACGGGTATTGGTATGCGGTGAGTATCAGGGCTTCCCGAGGGAAGCGGTGTTCAGCTACTGCCAACGGGCGGTGGAAGGCTATGCCCGAACAAGACCGGGGGATACCTTTCTGGTCTGTGTCATCCCTGAGGTAGGGGAGGTGGAATGCAAGGAGATCCAAGCATGAACAAGCGATGATGGCTGAAGTCCGCCTCCTCCCTACCCAGCTCGAAAAAGCCTTCCAAGCTTTTGCCACGTACATGGCGGAGGTGGCCGAAGGTGAACCCTTCCGGGACTTCGGCCACCCGGCCATCGAGCGGCACGAGAACTACAAGAAGTCCCTGTTCAACGACGCGCAGGAGGTGCTGGACCTGCCCGGCTGGCTGCCCGGTCGCATCGGCAACGGCGAATACCGGGACCGGGTGCTGCGCACCATGAAGCTCTCCGTGCGACACGGTGGGCGCACCATACAGAACAACCTGCTGAACTGGCGCAACGCAGGCCGCTTCAGCGAGCGGGCCGATGTGGCCGAGATGGAGGAGGCGCTGTTCGACCTCTATGTGCGCGACGTGGGCGAGGTCACTTGCTTCGCCCGCTTCGAGGCGCTGGACCTGCCC
>JAGQVR010000322.1 GCA_020437875.1 Flavobacteriales bacterium | reverse complement strand
TGCAATACCATGTTGACGGATGGCGTGAAGCATTTCAACAAGGAGGGAGAGGTCCGTGTGAAGGACATTGCGGAATTGGTGGCGGAGGCCGCCGACCTGTAGGGGCGACGTTCACGTCGCCCATATTCGTTCACGTCGCCCATATTCGTTCACGTCGCCCATATTCGTTCACGTCGCCCGTATTCGTTCACGTCGCCAGCCCATGGTTGGATCCGGTTGATCATCGATCAGGCTGTATTTTGGTGTGACATGGAAAAGGTCATTCATGCAACTGGTCGACCAAGGTTCGACCCGGATAGGCACCATCGTCGTTCCATCCGGAAGCGCACACATGATTACACATCGGTGGGCTTGTATTTCGTAACCTTCTGCACACATGTCCGACAACCGTTGTTCGGACGCACTGTTGGAGGCTATGTTGAACTGAATGCCATCGGGCGCATAGCACATGATCATTGGATCGATATTGCACGGCATCATACCCATGTGGGGATCCATGCGTTCACGATCATGCCGGATCATATCCATGGGGTGATCGAATTGATCGATCGATCCGTATCGGATCCGAACGAACGGGACTTCGACGCGCGACCCCATCGGCTCACTGCCGGTTCTCTGGGTGCGATCATTGGATCCTACCGTGCCGGTGTTTCGCGGGAGACCAACAGGTTGACCGTGCTGCCATCGACAAGGGTCTGGCAGCGTGGGTATCACGATATCATCATCCGGAACGCCTCCATGCTCCGACGGATCACGGCCTATATCGCGCGACATCCCCGAATGATCCTTCCTGAACGGTGAATGTCCTCCGGATATTGGCTCCATGTATTGCTGGTTCATCTCCCATAATGGTCCTGAAAGAGTTCGGGCGACGTGAACGTCGCCCCTACGTATCTTGCGTTCCACGTGATGAACGAAACGTGTGACCGATCATGAACGCGACAGCACCGTCCCCCGCCAAACGCCTGACCGATCTCCCCGATCACGCCCGCGTATGGGTGTACAAGACCGCCCGTGACCTCAGTCAGGCCGAGCAGAACCTTGTGCGCGATCGCGGCGCGGTGTTCACCGGTACCTGGGCCGCGCACGGTGATCCGTTGGACGCCGCAGTGGACATCCTGCATAACCGGTTCGTGGTGGTGGCCGTGGATGAGGAGCAGGCCCTGGCCAGCGGATGCAGCATCGACAAGAGCGTGGGCTTCATCAAGAGCCTGGAGCACGATCTCAACCTGATGCTCACGGACCGCATGATCCTGGTCTATGAAGGACCGAATGGCATCACGAGCTGTCGCCTGCAGGCCCTGCCCGAGCTGTTGAAGGAAGGAAGCATCACAGCGGATACGGTGGTCTACGACGACCTCGTTCCAACGCTCGGGGACCTGCGCACGCGCTTCGCCATGCCCCTGCGCGCCACCTGGCTGGAGCGTTACCTCGGTTAGGCTTTCACGAACGGTCCGTTGGTCTGACGGACGGTCGGCTGGCGTCCACACGTCGGGCTACCTTGGTCCTATGAACGCCAAAGCGCTCAGGAAGAAGGCGGAAGAGCTGGTCGGTTTCGGCTACTCGCGACAGCACATGTACGATGTGCTCACCATGGAGCATCCGGAGGTGAAGCGGAAGCGGATCGCCCATGTCGTGCGCTATGTGCCCTCCGAGGTGGTGCGTGCGAAATACGCGGCGATCCAACAGGGTTTGCTCGCGGCGATCGGGATCACGGTCCTCTTGCATCTTGCCGAGCGTTGGGGCGGTGTTCCCGGTGACTGGCGGCCGAACTTCGCCGTGGTGGGTGCGATCCCCTTCGCAAGTATCTTCCTGGGACTGGGTCTGTTGCGTTGGCGCGGAGAAGCCCTTCCTTGGCTGGTCTTCGTGAATGCGTTCTCGGGCCTTGGCATCCTGCGTGACCTGAACGATCTCTTGACGGGTGTTCCCGGCTGGTATTCCTTGATGAACCATGCGCTCGCATTGGTCATCGCATTGCTCGCCTGGTATCTATACCGAAATGCCTTCAGCAAACCGGAGGAGATCCGGGATCCGCTGGGCCATGCGCCCGTGAGCCATTTGTTCCCGCCGGAACCCGTCATGTACCGCATGTAGCTCAGGGCCAAAGCATGCCCCAGTAGCCCAGCAGGACCAGGAAGGGAAGGAGGATCGTACCTCCAACGAGCCGGTTCCAACCCGGACTTCGCTTGGACCGTATCGTCCATCCGACCACGAGCAACAGGAGCAGGGCCGGCATCCATGCGAGCCAGGAGGACACATCGCCAAGTCCGAAGTAGAAGACGCCTTCATTCAGCAGCATTACGCCGATGAGCATGATCATGAGCGTGCCCATGGCGATCGGAAGGAGGAGGTCGGAGAAGGAGCCATGTGGTCTGCCGCGCAGAAAGCGGAATGACCACCAAAGGACCAGCAGCAAGCATGACCCGACCACGACCCCGACAATGGCCGCCAGAATGATCAGCGCCCAGAACAACCAGCGTTGGTGGAAAGGAGTGATGTAGCTCTTCAACCGATCGTATTCCGGTCGTGGGCCGAAGAGCGATGCCATCTCCACGGTGCGGTCGCCTTTGGCCAGTTCCTCCTTCAGGTCGAAGCTCACCACCTCGTTGAAGTCGTGGTAGAAGTAGAGGTGTGCCTTGCCTGATCCGGGTTCGAAGAGGGTGCTGAAGAGCGTCCCTTCGCCCATCTTCCTTCGACACACCGCCATCTTGGCGAGCACGTCGCGAGCCTCTTCCAATGTTGACCCTTCACCGCCCAGAAGCAGTTGGCGCCCGTCCTGCAGCCGCGGGATCGGAATGGTGGAAGGGTCGCTGCACGAAGCCATCCGCCAGTTGCCCACGGCATACCAGGGATCATGACCTTCGATCACCGTGTCATTCTCGATGATGAGGTAACCACCAAGCCTGTCGGCCAGGAAGATCATGGAACTAGGAAGCAGGACGGCATCATAGTCCTTGAGGAATGCCCTCGCTTCCTGGAC
>JAGQVR010000321.1 GCA_020437875.1 Flavobacteriales bacterium | reverse complement strand
TCATCACCTGGCTGGTGTACGTGGGCGTGAAGGAGAGCCGCAACGTGAGCAACGCCATGGTGATACTGAAGCTCGCGATCATCGTGCTGGTGGTGCTCGTGGGCGCGGCTTATGTCGACATCGACAACTGGACACCTTTCCTGCCGAACGGCTTCGGTGGTGTGATGGCCGGTGTGAGCGCGGTCTTCTTCGCCTACATCGGTTTCGACGCCGTGAGCACCCTGGCCGAGGAGAGCAAGGATCCGCAACGCGACCTGCCCAAAGGCATGATACGTTCGCTGGTGATCTGCACCACCGTCTATGTCCTGTTGGCGCTCGTGCTCACCGGAATGGTGAATTGGTCCCAGCTCGATGTGAGCGATCCGCTCGCCGAGGTATTCCAGTTGCGCGGGGTGAAGTGGATGCTCTACATCGTGAGCATCGCCGCGGTGGTGGCCATGACCAGCGTGCTGCTGGTGTTCCAGCTCGGCCAGCCGAGGATCTGGATGAGCATGAGCCGCGACGGCCTGTTGCCTAAGAAGTTCGCGAGCATCCATCCAAAGCACCGCACACCGGGCTTCAGCACCATCATCACGGGTCTGGTCGTCGGACTGCCGATCTTCTTCACGGACGAGAGCTTCATCCTCGACTTCACCAGCATCGGCACGCTCTTCGCCTTCGTGCTGGTCTGTGGTGGGGTGCTGCTCCTCCCGCAACGCCCGAGGGAGAAGGGGCGCTTCCACCTGCCCTACTTCAACAGCCGCTGGACCGCCCCGTTACTACTTGTCGGTGTAGTGCTGTTATTAATGGTGACCATTCCGGACTATTTCACAGGGCTGCTGGAGATCGAGGGTCATGCCGCACAGAACATTCCACAGCTCATCTTCTGGCCGCTGACGCTGGTGCTCGTGTTCATGGCGCATAGGAAGCAATGGTCCCTTATCCCGCTGCTCGGTTTGTTGTCCTGCAGCTACCTGCTTACCGGGATGGAGGTGAGCAACTGGTCGTGGTTCAGCATCTGGCTGGTGATCGGACTGGCCTGCTACTTCGCCTACGGGTACCGCCATAGCAAGCTGGCCGCTCAACGCACATGATGTCCAGGACCAACCGCCTCACACTATGGATCCTCATCGCCATGGTGATCGGCATCGTCGTGGGCTATGCCATGCATGTGGGCATGGAGGAGGTGACCCGCAAGGAGGTGGCCGACAACCTGAAGATCCTCACCGACATCTTCCTGCGTCTGGTCAAGATGATCATCGCGCCACTGGTGTTCAGCACGCTGGTCGTGGGCATCGCCAAGCTGGGCGATATGAAGACGGTGGGTCGCGTGGGTGGTCGCGCGCTCCTATGGTTCATGTCGGCCTCGCTGGTCAGCCTGTTGCTCGGCATGGTGCTCGTGAACTTCCTGCAGCCGGGTGTGGGCCTGCATCTGGAGGCGAGTGGTGATGTGGCCGACGTGATCGGCAAGACGCAGTCATTCACCCTGAAGGACTTCATCGCCCACCTCTTCCCGAAGAGCGTGGTGGAGGCCATGGCAACGAACGAGGTGCTGCAGATAGTCGTCTTCAGCATCTTCTTCGGTGTGGCCTGTGCCAGCATCGGCGATTATGCGATGCCGGTGGTGAAGCTGCTGGAGAGCGTTTCACACGTGATCCTGAAGATGGTGGTCTACGTGATGAACTTCGCGCCGCTCGGCGTGTTCGGTGCCATCGCCGCGGTGATCGCCATCCATGGACTTGGCGTATTGAGCACATACGCGGTCTATATCGGTCAGTTCTATATCGGTCTTGCCGTGCTGTGGATCATCCTGCTTGCAGCGGGTTACCTCTTCCTCGGGCGCCGGATGAAGGAGCTGCTGCGCCGCATCTTCCAACCGATCACCATCGCCTTCAGCACCACCAGCAGCGAGGCCGTGATGCCCAAGTTGATGGAGGAGCTCGAGCGTTTCGGTTGCAAGGACCGTGTGGTGAGCTTCGTGCTGCCGCTGGGCTACAGCTTCAACCTCGATGGCAGCATGATGTACATGACCTTCGCCAGCCTCTTCATCGCGCAGGTCTACGGCATCCACATGGACTTCGGCACCCAGCTCACCATGTTGCTCACGCTGATGTTGACCAGCAAGGGCATCGCTGGCGTACCCCGTGCATCATTGGTCGTCGTGGCGGCCACCCTCGGCATGTTCGGCGTGCCCGTGGAAGGTATCGCGCTCATCCTCCCGATCGACCACTTCTGCGACATGGGCCGCAGCGCCACGAACGTGGTGGGCAATGCCATCGCCACCAGCGTGGTGAGCAAGTGGGAGGGGGACCTGGGGCATTAATGACGACCACCGCAGCGACGCAACGAACGCGACGGTCTCGCAGCGGAAGGGCGGTAAGTTGTTCAGTTCTCGTGTCCGTCACAATCACGAGGTTGGAATACGAACGTTGCGCTTCCTTAGCGCTCGTTGCGCCTTTGCGGTGAAAGATGAGTTCACATCCGCAGCAGCCCGGGCATCACGCCCAGCACCACAACGGCAACGCCACAGATCGAGATCACCAGCCAATTGAGCGGGGCGACCGCGATGGGTTTGGTCTCTTGCCCCTGCGGTGTGAAGGCCTCGCGCACCACGAGGATGTAGTAGTAGATACCTACGATGGCCATCACTACGGCCACAACGGTCGTCCAGGGGTAACCCTGCGTCAGGCTGATCACGAAGACACGGTACTTGGCCACGAAACCGGCCGTCAAGGGAATGCCCGCCAACGACAGCAACATCAACAGGGCCGCCACGGCGATCCACGGGTTGCTTTGGAAGAGGCCGCGGAAGATGTGGATGTTCTCATCGCCCAGCGCTGCACGTTTCGCCAGTGTGAGCACGATGAAAAGGCCGACGGTGGCCATAGCGTAGGTGCCGAGGTAGTAGAAGAGCACGTCGGGGGTGCGTGCATCGGTGCCCAGGAAGGCCAACAACAGGAAACCCGTGTGCGCGATGCTGGAGTAGGCCATCAGGCGCTTGAACTGCGTC
>JAGQVR010000320.1 GCA_020437875.1 Flavobacteriales bacterium | reverse complement strand
GGGCAGGTCCTCGGCGGTGGCACTGGAACGCACGGCCACATCGGTCTGCTCCTGGCCGTATTGCTTGCTCATCTCCTCATAGCGGGAGAGGATCCCTTTCCAGATCTCCTCGGGGAACTTGCCGTTCTTGATCAGTGTGCGCACGCTGAGGCCGGTGCGGCGAATGCTCTCCACGTCGTCCGGGTCCAGACCGGCAACGAGGTCCTTGATCTTCTGGTCCAATTCGTTGTGCGCGATGAAGGCCTCATAGCTGGCCACGGTCACCACGAAACCGCCGGGCACCTTCACGCCGAGCTTGCCGAGGTTCTGGATCATCTCTCCAAGGCTGGCGTTCTTGCCGCCCACGGTCGGGATGTCTTTCAATTCAACTTCATGAAGCCACTTGAGGTAGGTACGATCGGTCATGGTTCGGGGAGGTGCGCGTTTTGGTCGGAACCTTCAACGAAGTTGGGGACGAAAAGTTGGTCCGGGGTGTCGTTCGTCATATCCATCGGCGGAACTTCCGGAAAAGCGCGCCATTGGCCGGATGTTGCGGGAGATCCCGGGAGATGGTAAACTCGGGGTGTCCAACAACCGTCTTCCATCCAAACCTAGCTCCCATGGTACATCGTTACGTTCCGTTGCTTGCCCTGTTCTGTTCCTCTCTCGCGGCGGAAGCCCAGTACTGTTCGCCCAACTTCGCGAACGGCTGCTTCAACTGGTACACACATTCGGTTGATGTCGCTGAGCTCTCGTGGGAAGCCACGGATTGCAACGCATCCGACCAGACGGACCTCAGCGCCACGGTGGTCGCCGGGGTGGCCATGCCCATGACCGTCGTCAATGCGAACTGGTGCGGGTGTGCGGTGTGGGTCGACCTTGATGACAATGGGGACTTCGACGCCTCGGAGGAGCGGTTCCACCTTTACGGGAACATGGAAACAGCCACCTACGACTTCGATCTGCTGGTACCGGAGGGCACCGTTGCCGGTCCGCATCGCATGCGCATCATCTCCGGCTGGGGCAGCGATGGCGTTTCCGTGGGCGACAATGGCTACGGGCCTTGCGGTGACTACCAATACGGCAACCACGTGGACTTCATGCTGAACGTGGAGCCGGCCTCGGGTATCGCCGAGCAAGGCATGACGATCCGGTCCCTCGGTGCCAACCCAACGACCGGAACATTGGTCTTGAACGCCTCGGAACCCGTGGATCACGTGCTGGTCCGTTCGGTGGATGGTCGGGTCGTACGTTCGATCCCCTTCAACCATCACAGCGGACAGTTAATCGTGGATATGAGTGGTTTGCTCTCCGGACCTTACCTGGTGGAATGCACTTCCGGCCACAGC
Source organism: Flavobacteriales bacterium (assembly GCA_020437875.1). Classification (GTDB taxonomy): domain Bacteria; phylum Bacteroidota; class Bacteroidia; order Flavobacteriales_F; family PHOS-HE28; genus PHOS-HE28. Next base: position 1,664 of record JAGQVR010000320.1, on the reverse strand, counting down.
TCGGGCAGGTTGAGGGTGATCAAGGAGTGATCAGGATGAATGGTGGCTTGATGATCCATGGATAGCTTGAAGCAACGCGGCACGACCCGGGGCCGTCACGCAACAAGACCCACCGATCACCATGCGCCACCACTACCTGTTCCTGGCCCTTTGCGGTTCACCCCTTTACGCACAGCAGGATTGTGCCAGTGCGATACCCATCGATGCAGGCGTACACTCGGTGGCCGCGATCATGGGGGAGATACCCGATGCTCCACGGTGCACGACCGTAGATGATGGGCCGGCCGCGCACGCGATCTGGTACAGTTATACCGTCACTGCGGATACGATCGTGGAGATCACCACCTCCGTCTTCGGACAGCCACAGGTCGACACCCGCTTCCACGTATACCACGGCGATTGTGCCGATCTGACCTGCGTGGTGGGCAACGACAACGGCGGATTGAACGGAACGTCCCGTGCCTCCTTCGATGCCCAGATGGGGGAGACCTACTACATCGTCTTCGATGATCGCTGGAGCTCCGATGCCTTCTCCTTCGAGTTGAAGACCATCTATTACAGCGCAGGCAACACGGAGTCCTATGCCTCCTTCGTCGCCTCTTTCATCAACCTGCAGGGTCAGCCCCGCGCGGTCGTGGACATGGACAACGACGGCCTGGACGATGTCGTTGGTGTCACCCAGACCCTGGTGAACATCCACTACCAGCAGGTGGATGGAGGTCTGATGTCCGTCGCGATCCCCACGGACTTCGCCGATTTCCCGGCCTCGTGGAGCCTTTGTGCGGGCGACCTCGACCGGAACGGCTTCAAGGACCTGCTTTACGGTGGTGGATATGGCGTCACCTTCATGTTCGCCACCCCGGACGGCAACGGTTTCATTGAACGGTCCGGGCCGGAATACGTATTCAGCCAGCGGTCGAACATGGTGGACATCAACAACGATGGCCACCTGGACGCTTTCGTTTGTCACGATGTGGCGCCCAACGTGTTGTTTCTGAACGATGGCCTGGGTAATCTGCAGTTCTATCAAGGTGGCTTGGGCATGTCCTGTGGCAACTACGGTTCGATCTGGGTCGACTACGACAACGACGGCCGCCTGGACCTGTACCTGCTGGCCGACGGGGCCGCCAACCGTCTCCTGCACAATCTGGCCGGGGGCTTCAGCAACGTCGCCAACGTCCTGGCCAACGACGCGGGCCGGGCGCGCAGCGCGGCCTGGGCGGACTACAGCAACGACGGGCGGGCCGATTTGCTCCTGGTGAACGCCGACGGGGCGACGCGGCTCCTGCGCCAGGTGGGCGCCGGCTCGTTCGTGGCCGTGACGCCGGGGGCGCTGTACGGCACGGCGCCCGGGCGCAGCGGCATCTGGGGCGACTACGACAACGACGGCGACCTGGACGTCTTCCTCAGCCGGTGCGGCGCGCGCGACCAGCTGCTGCGCAACGACGGGTCCGACCGGTTCGTCGACGTCGGCGAGCCGGGTCTCGCGGCGTCCGACAGCAGCACCGGCGCCGCGTGGGCCGATTTCGACAACGACGGCGACCTGGACCTGGCGGTGGCCGACCGCTCCGGCACCGTCCGGCTCTACCGCAACAATCTGTCCGCGGGCCACGCCTGGCTGCGGGTGCGGCCCCGGGCCTACGGCGGCGGCGGCGCCACCACGG
>JAGQVR010000319.1 GCA_020437875.1 Flavobacteriales bacterium | reverse complement strand
CGGTGGCATGTACATGGTCAACATCACATCCGGTGACAAGACCTACACCGAGCGACTGGTGATCCAGCCGTAAGGGAACGGACCTCAATGGGAAGCCCCGCTCGCCGCAAGGTGGGCGGGGCTTCCTGCTTTTTGAAAGAGGCCGACTTTCGAGCAAGCGGGCCGTGTCCTGACGCACCGGACATGCAGGCAGAGCCGCAAGTGAACAGGACGGAACCGGCTCATTCTCCTGGTGCGGCGCTCGCTATTCTCCAGAGGAAGACGGAGATGCCTTGCACGCAGGATCGACCTGATCCGTCACTTACCCGGCGAACAAGGACACGAGGTCATCGGGTAGTGGGCCTTATCACACGAATTCACGAGGTTTACCATGCGGAGAGCGCTCCCACTCCGCCGTTTACCCTTGACCTGGATCCGAACCACATCTTGATGAACATGAGACCCGTCCCCGCCCCACCATTGTCCCTCCGCGGCAACCTGCTCAGCGGCCTATTGATCGTGACCATGCTACTGACCCAGGTCGGTGCACGTGCACAGGTGACCGTCTTCTCAGAGAACATGGGCGTACCGTCCGGTACCACGGCCATCGGCACACATGACACGAACAATGGTTTCCAGAACTCAGCGGCATATGTTTTCACGGGAACGGGTGATGTACGCACCACAACTGCCTCCAACAACTATGGGACGGCCTCTGGTGGCGGGAATGTTTTCCTGACCTATGGCAACACGTTCATGATCAGTGGCGTGTCCACCACCGGGTATACCGGTCTGGGGCTCGCCTTCGGTGCGTACAAGAACAACAGCGCGTCCGACATGACCGAACTGCTCGTGGAGGTGAGCACGGACGGAACCACGTGGAACACCTTGACCTTTCCGGCACAAACGAGCGGATCCGGAACGAACGTCTGGCGCCTGTTGACCATCTCGGGTGGCACGATCCCCGCCACGGCGAACCTGCGCATCCGATGGACGAACACGGAGACCGCAGGCCCGCAATTCCGGATCGATGATGTCGCCCTCACGGGTTTTCTGCCCGGTGGATGTGGGATCTCCCTGGGTTCGGCGACCATCACTTGCCTGTCGAATACCGGCGGTGTGGACAGCTATACCCTGACCATCCCCTACGCCGGTTCGGAGGCCGGCGTCACCGTGACGAACAACAGCGGTTCCGGTGCGGCCAACTCCGGCGATGACCCTGCGGTGGTGTCCAGTGGGACCTTGGAGTTCGTCGGCATCACCGAAGGCATGGGTTACGTCATCGACTTCAGCGCACCTTGCGCTTCATTGTCACTCACGGGTCCTTCGCCCAGTTGCGAACCCCTGCCCGACCTGGTGATCAATGAAGTCCATGCCGATCCGGATCCGGACTTCGGGGATGCCAACGGGGACGCGGCCGTGAACACCTCCCAGGATGAATTCGTGGAGATCGTCAATACGGGCGCAGCACCGGTGGATGTCTCCGGGTGGACCATCAGCGACAACTTCAGCGTGCGTCATACGTTCCCTTCGGAAACGGTCATCGCGGCCGGATGCGCGATCGTGGTGTTCGGTGGTGGAGTTCCCACAGGCACCTTCGGCAATGCCGTTGTGCAGACCGCGAGTACCGGCCTGTTGGGATTGAACAACACAGGAGACGATGTCGTTCTTCGGGACGGGTCATCCACCACCATTGCTTCATTCACCTATGGCGGAGAGGGTGGCGACAACGTTTCCTTGACGCGGGCCCCTGATCTCACCGGCGGCTTCGTGGTGCACTCACTTGCCACGGGATCCGGCGGCACACTCTTCTCCCCAGGGACCATGGTGGATGGAAGTACGTTCAGTGGATGCGCGCCGCCCGACCCCTGCCCCCTTGCCGATGACGGCATCCCCAACTTCGATGAGAACACCTGCGCCTGCGAACTTGGGTACTACGCGACACTGGAGATGGTGGGCATGGATGAGGTGATCACGGCCTGTACCATCTGCCCACCAGGCAGCTTCTGCGCCGATGGGATCAACGCGGCGCCCTGCCCTGCAGGTCGCTACCAGGACCAGGAAGGACAGACCGCCTGCATCGATTGCGCCGAGGGCAGCTTCAATGGGGCGGTCGGTGCCACCAGCTGCCAGGCCTGCCCGGCGGGCTTCTTCAGCAACATCACCGGTGCCACGGCCTGCCAGGCCTGCTCGGCAGGGACCTTCAACCCCATTACCGGTGCAAGCGTCTGCCAGGACTGCCCTGCCGGGGAGTACCAGCCCCTGGAAGGCCAGACGGTATGCCTGATCTGTGAGGCCGGCACCTTCAATGCCACGCCCGGTGCCATCTCCTGCCAGCCCTGTGATGCAGGCTACTTCAGCGGTAGCGAAGGAGCCACCGAATGCAGCGCTTGTCCGCCGGGTTCGGCGAGCAACATCGTTGGTGCAAGTGCTTGCGCACTGTGCCCGGCGAGCACCTACAACCCGTTCTCGGCCCAGACCGAGTGCCTGGCCTGCCCCAATGGTGAGAGCAGCGGTGTGGGTGCCACGGAGTGCACCCCGGACGAGGAATGCATGGACTACATCCTCGAACTGCAGAGCGGATCAACGGATCCAAGCTCCGTGACCTATCACGTGCTGGACGAGACCGGAACAACGACGGTGCTGAGCGGTAACAACCCGGTCCCTGCGAACAACATAGGCACCACCACCCTCTGCCTGCCGGATGGCTGCTACCAGCTGCGGGTGACGGACGCTGCGGGTGACGGGCTCCTGGGCTACGTGCTGCGCGAGACCGGCATGGACGGCCGTCGCATCATCGACAACAAGATGAACATGAACGATGGTGTCAGCCAGATCAGCGGAGGCCACGCATTCTGCCTGCCGCTCGGCACGGCAAGGCCGATCTGGAGCAGTTGTGACAAGTTGCACTGGGTGCAACAGGAGTTCATCGTGAACCATGCCGACGCGGCCGTATCTGCACAGTATGGTGTGACCAACACGACCAGCGGCTATGAGTTCTGGTTCTTCGACCCGAACGGCA
>JAGQVR010000031.1 GCA_020437875.1 Flavobacteriales bacterium | reverse complement strand
CGATCTCCTGTTTCACCCGCTGTTCCAGCTCGGCGGTGGGCACCTGCAACAGCTTCATCAGCTGGATCTGTTGCGGGCTCAGCTTCTGCTGGAGCTTCTGAAAAAGGCCTTGTTTGAGCATGCGGGACCAAAAATACGGGAGAAGGTGCAGGCCCGTCGGGGGCATGGGAACGGGACGGGCACCTCCTACGCCGGCTCGATGGGAACGCACATACGATCGATCGACATCGGCCCATGGTCGGCCATCCGCGAACTTCGTTCACCGATCACGCTGATGGTCAGGCGGGTCCATGCAAGGGCCGCTACCACCGTGCCCGATGATCGACCTTTGATCCGTGAGCCTTCGCCCTCTCCTGCCGTTCCTGCTCATGCTATTGATGGCCTGCGGCGGCTCGAGCACCGGTCCGGGACATCCAGCGGCATCCCTGGACAGTTTGACCTTCCGCCCCGAGTTGGATACTGCGCGGGAAATGCTCCGGCGCGGCGACATCGAAGGGGTGGAGCGCATCGCACAACAGGTCCTGCGCGACAGCAAGGGTGCCCCTGCACTGCGGAAACAGCGGATGCAGGCGCGGTCGCTCCAAGGCCAGGTGTATCAGTGGCGTTCAGAACTGGATAGTGCCTTGTTGATGCACGAGGAGGTGCTGCGGATGGCCGAGGCGGCGCTGGACACCTTCTGGATCGGTGCGGCCTGGATCAACATCGGCGTTGCACGCGATCTCCAGGGCGACTACGCCGGCGCCATGCAGGCGGGTCTTTCGGCCATGCGCTGGAAGGAGCTGCAGGGCGACAGCATGAGCATTGCCCGGGTGCTGCACAACCTGAGCTCCCTGCAATGGCGACGGGACAGCACCGCACAGGCGCTGGCGCTCATGCAACGGAGCCTTGCCATCAAGCGGAAGCTGGATACCCCTTCGCTCGCTTCGGGGCTCAATGGCCTTGGTGTATTGCTGATCGACCTGAAGCGGCCGGATACGGCCATCACGGTGCTGCGCGAGAGCTTATTGCTCGAGGATAGCTTGAACCACGGCGCTGTTCGGGAGAACATGGTGAGCAACCTCGGCCTGGCCTTCGAACAGATGGGCCAACTGGATAGTGCGGCGGTCAACTACCGGCGGGCTCTTGAGGATGCGCGGGAGCACCGGAACCAGGAAGTGGAGATCCGCTGTCTGTACGGACTTGGCGACGTGTATCGCGCGCAGGAGCGCTATGCCGAAGCCCGGGCATTGCTGGATAGCAGTTTGGTCCTGGCGGAACGGATCGGTTCATTGGAGGATGAGAAGGAGGCGCACATCTCCCTGGTGCATCTGCACGAGCGGCTGAACGAACCGCAGCAGGCGTTGGAACATTTCCGTGCCTACCATGCGCTGAGCGATTCGTTGATGAACGCGGGCACCCAGGCGGCCATGGAGGAGCTGGCCCTGCAATATGATACCGAGAAGAAGGACCGGGAGAACGCCGAGCTGCGGGCGGCGCAGGAGTTGGCGGACCTGCGCGCCGAGCGCAACCGATGGCTCGCGATCGGCATCGGGGTGGTGGCGTTCGCGCTCCTGATGCTCTCATGGATGCTGGTACAGCGCAACCGGCATCGCGCGCGGCAGCGGGAAGCCGAACTGGAGCAGCAGGCCCTTCGGTTGCAGATGGATCCGCATTTCCTGTTCAACGCGCTCAACACCATTCCCGGCCTTTATGCCAATGGGGATGGGGTCAAGGCCAATGACCACGTGGGTCATCTCTCGCGTTTCCTGCGCCTGGTGCTGGAGACGAGCCGCCGGCGCACCATTCCGCTCGAGCAGGAGGTGCAGCTGGTGGAGCATTACCTGCGCATCAGCGAGAACAGGAAACCGGACAGCTTCACCTGGGAGCTGCGCGTCATGCCCTATGTGCAGGCGGAGCGGGTCGCCATACCGCCCATGTTGATACAACCGGTGGTGGAGAACGCGATCGAGCATGGCTTCAACGGCCGCTCGAAGGGTCATGTCTCCGTGCTGGTGGACCGTGCCGGCAGCGTGCTGCACATCGAGGTGCGCGATGATGGCATCGGGCGCAATACGGCGGCACAACGACCTTCCCGCAGGAACGGCACCTCCCTGGGGATCGACCTGGTGCGGCAGCGGATCGCACTGTTCGACAAGCAGACCTCCATCACCGAGGCGGTGCAGGTGCGCGATGGCCGTGCGGAGGATGGCTCCGCGCGTGGCACGGTCGTCACCATACGTTTGCGGGTGCAACTGATGAGCGAGCATGATGCGGCTGGCGATCGTGGATGATGAGGCCCCTGCGCGGGCGAACCTGCGCGCGGCGCTCGGCTCCATCCCCATGGAACTGGAGGTGGTGGGGGAGGCCCATGATGTGGAGAGCGCGATCGCCCTCATCGGGGAGACACGTCCGGATGTCGTGTTGCTCGACATCTGGCTGGGCGATGGCACCGGCTTCGATGTGCTGGACCGGCTCGCTCATGCGACGACACGCGTCATCTTCATCACGGCCTTCGACCACCACGCAGTGCGGGCCTTCAAGAGCGGCGCGGTGCACTACCTGCTGAAGCCGGTGGTGCGGGCGGAACTGCAGGAGGCGCTCGAACGGGTCGGAGCGCTTCCGCCGGTCGCCGATGCGAATCTTGAACAGGCACGCACCATCCTCACGGACCGGATCACCGTGCCCACCTCCGAGGGCTTCCATGTGCTGGCCCCCGAGGAGATCGTACGCTGTGAGAGCGATGGCAATTACACGCGCTTCCACCTGGCCCAGGGCGAGAAGGTGCTGGCCTCCCGCACCCTGAAGGAGTTCGATGCGATGCTGGAACCGTATGGCTTCATGCGGGTACATCTCTCGCACCTCGTCAACATGGCCCAGGTGCGGATGTACCTGCATCGCGATGGCGGGACGCTGTTGCTGCGCGATGGTCAGGAGGTGCCTGTGTCACACCGCCGACGTCAGGAGGTGGTGGAAGCGCTGGGCCGCCGTGGCTCAGGCGTGAAGGGTTGAACCGAAGTTCTCTGAACGGTGGGACGAACCGTTCGTTCGGTTACCTTCACTTTCCTCAACCCCACGACCATGAGACCATCACTACTCTGTCTACCATTCCTGCTCCTTCACAGCCAGGTACACGCACAGGTCATCCTGGCTGAGGAGAACTTCGACTCTTATGCCGCTGGCAGCCTCATCGCGCAGACCATCGGTCCGCCCTGGACCACATGGAGCACCGTGGTCGGTACCACCGAAGAGGCTGCCGTGAGCAACGAGCTGGCTTTTTCGGGAACCAACAGTGGGAAATGGGAGAGTACCCTCGCTGCTGGTGGCCCTACCGACGTGGTGGTGGAGCTTGGTGATCAGACCAGCGGAGTATGGTCGATCGGGTTCAAGATGTACATCCCGTCGGGCAAGGGTGGTTACTTCAACCTGCTGCATGCCTTCGCTTCCGCGAACTCCGATTGGGCCGTTGAGATCAGCTTCATTCCGGAGGGCGATATCCGTGTGCTGTTGCAGGGAACACCGACGCTCGTGGGCAATTACACCCACGATACCTGGTTCGACGTGAACGTGCTCATCGATCTGGATGCGGACAACACCGACCTGTCGATCAATGGAGCCCTGCTCTACAGCTGGCCCTTCAGCTACGATGCACAGACCACCACCGGCGGTGTACTTCAGCTCGCAGCGATGAACTTCTTCGCCTATGCCGGCGGCACGGGTCAGGCTACTTACTACATCGACGACCTCCTGATAACGAGCGTCTCGGACATCGGGATATCGGAAACGGATGGTGGCATTCTCGGACTCTTCCCGAACCCGGCCACCGAGCGGATCGATGTCCTGCTGTGGACCACATCCGGAACAAGGCATTGGAGCGTGCGTGATATCGCCGGTCGCACCATCCTGCAGGGGTCGCTCGCTGGCGGCGTTGATCGCACGACCATCGATGTTGGCGCGCTTCCAGCCGGGTCCTACCTGTTCGAGTCGGAGTTGGAGGGCAGGCGTCACACCGATCGGTTCGTGAAACGCTGAGCGCTCGTGTAGGCCTCTTTCTGGCGAATGCGAAGGATCGTTAATGCGGAAAGTGGCATTGAACCTTGTGGCCCGGTCCTTGTCGAACCCACAACAAACCGAACTTGACCATGAAGAAGCTGATGATGATCGCGGTGCTCGCCGGCATGACCATGGCGGCACAAGCCCAGGACAAGGTGAAAAAGAGCCCGGAAGAGCGTGCGAAGGCGCGTACCGAACAATTGACCAAGGAACTCGGCCTGAGCCCGGAACAGGCGGCGAAGGTGGAGGCCATCAACGTGAAGTACGCTGACAAGGGTGCGGAGATGCGCAAGGAGCGTGAGGCGGAGCGTGCTGAAGCGCGCAAGGAAGGCAAGGAGATGCGTGATGCGCACGATGCCGAGATGAAGGCGGTGCTGACGCCCGATCAGTATGCGAAGTGGACCGCGAAGAAGGAGGAGATGAAGGAGAAGCGTATGGAGCACCGCAAGGACATGGAGCATCACAAGCACATGGAGGATCGGAAGGGAACGCAGGGGAAGTAGCAGGATCCATCCGAGAGCATGCCCGCACCGTTCATCGGTGCGGGCTTTTCGTTGACAGAACGTAAGCCTGTTGAACGCTGAGGTCACGAGTCCCGTGCGGTACGGCGGCTCATCGGAACATGGCAGTGGCTCGATCGTGACAGGTAGCGGGGTGAATGGTCGTAGCATTGCGCCATCGCATCAAACGGCATCCCGGAAACATGACGACACGCACGTTCACCGCCCTCCTCCTGATCGGTGTCCTGCACACCGTGCAGGCCCAGACCGCGTACGACCAGACCCTGCCGCAGATGCAGGGCGTGAACCTCCAGAACTGGACCACGTTCACGTTCGCGGGCACACCGAACACCGTGGGTGGGGCCACCATCACGTTCGACTGGCTGGCCTGCTATCAGGGTGGCTTCGGAACGAACGGGGTGGAGATGCGCATCCGCGTGGGTGCCTCTAATTACGTTACGGTGCTCGACTACACGGGAGGCACGCTCGATTGCACCTACCAGCCGCGAACGGTCACCATCTCCCCGGAACTCATGCAGGACGCATTGGCCTATACCGGTGGCAGCGCGTTCGAAGGTCAGGTGCGGGTGGATGATGCCTGCCAGCCAGGGGTGGGCTGCGCCTTCTACAATGATCCCGTGGTCCGGAACCTCACCCTCTCCTACACGGTATCTGCGGCCGATTTCACCTCGCCGGACCCTGCGAAATGCCCGGGCGAAGTGGTGCAGTTCACCGATGCGAGCATCAATGCCCCCACGAGCCATAGCTGGTCCTTTCCCGGGGGTAGCCCGGAGACCAGCGATCTCCCATCACCGGTGGTGCAGTATACCACCCCGGGCCAGTACGATGTGAGCCTTACCGTGGTGACCGCCGATGGCGAAAGCACCGTGACGAGGACGGGCTTCGTGACCATCCATCCGCTGCCTGTCGCGAGCGCTGGAGCGGACCAGTTCCTTTGCGAAGGGGAGAGCGTGCAACTGCAGGCCAGCGGTGGCGTCAGCTACCAATGGACGCCTGTGACGGGTCTTAGTGATCCGGGCTTGATCAACCCCGTGGCCGCACCGGCAATGACGACCACGTACACCGTACTGGTCACTTCTGCGCAGGACTGCCAGGCCAGCGACCAGGTCGTTGTTCAAGTGGTGCCGGCACCTGCACCTGTGGTCGATGCGGGCAGTGGTCTTCTCTGCATGGGCGACAGCCTCGAACTGGTCGCGACAGGTGCGCAGTTCTACACCTGGTCGCCGAACCTCTTCATCAGCGGTACTTCCGGCGCGACCGTGGCGGTCTGGCCCACGACGGATCAGACCTGGATGGTGACCGGAACGGACCAGTACGGTTGCATCGGGGAGAGCTCGGTGATCATCACCGTGGTCCCTGCGGCCACGACGCCGACCATCACATGGGCGGACATGGTGCTGAGCACTGGGCCCGCTTCCTCCTACCAGTGGTATCTCGATGGCGAAGCCCTGGAAGAGGGTATCCAGCAGACCTGGTCGCCGACCTCCAACGGCGTTTATGTGGTCGCGACGACCGATGACAATGGTTGTTCCGCCATCAGCGACACGTACTACTTCGGTTCGGTCGATGTCGCTGTTGTGGAGCATGAAGCACCTCGTGTGTTCCCACAACCTGCGCGCGGACTGCTGCACGTGGTCGGGGTCAAGGCCGGTTCGTCCTACCGCCTGCTCGATGCGCAGGGGCGCCTGGTGCGCTCGGGCATCATCCTCGCTTCACGCACCGACCTCGACCTGCGCGGCCTGGAATCGGGGATCCACGTGTTCGAAGCGATCGACGGGATGGAACTCGTGCGCCTGCCGGTCGTGGTGGAGTGAGGGGCTCACTTCAAGGCCTTCCCTTCGGCCACCATCGCGGCGCGCACCTTGGGCGCATTGCCGATGTGGATGCGATCATCGATCACCATCACCGGGCGCTTCAGGAAGGTGTATTCCTGCAGGATGTACCTGCGATAGTCCTTCTCGGTGAGCTGCTTGTCCTTCAAGCCGAGCGAGCGGTACTTCAAGGCCACCCGGCTGAAGAGCGCTTCATAGCTGCCAGCGAGCTTCTTCATCTCATCCAGTTCCTGCGCGGTGATCGGGTCGCTCTTGATCTCGCGAAGGCTGAACTTCTTCAGGTTGGGGATGGTCTTGAGGATCGCCTGGCAGGTGCTACAGGTGCCGAGGTGATAGATGATGCGGGCCATGTGGCGAAGGTCGTAACAAGGACCGGCTCGGCCATCGGTCTTCACGATCCGCTGGACCTCCCACCGCGGCACCACAGGCGCTGTACGCCGAAGCGGTATTCCGCGTCCACCACCTCGAGGCCGACACGCTGCAGCATCGCATTCAGTTCCTCGCGGTCGAATTCGCTCACGTGGTCATCGTCCGTGTGGATGAGGGTGCTGCCCAGCAACTGACGGTAGTGGTTCAGATAGGTCTTGTCGAAGTCGGGGACCTCGATGTAGATCCACTGGAAGAAACCCCTGAAGCGTTGCAGGAACTCCTCCGGTCCATCGAGGTGCTCCAGCACATGGGAGAGCACCAGGGTGTCGAATCGCTGCTCTTCCTGCTGGAGGAAGGTCATCGCATCGCGATCGACGAAGGTGAGGTTGACGCGCTGGTGCCGTTGAGCCGCACGGGCGACCGCGACACGATCATGATCCACGCCCACCACGCGGTCCACATGCGCGGCGATCATCGCCGTGATGTCGCCGCTGCCGCAGCCGAGGTCGAGCACATGCATGCGGGGTTCCAGTCTCCTCAGGAGGAAGGCGTTGGCCGATAAGCGATGCGGATGGGCTTCCGCCGGGAAGTGACGGAAGGAGGTCTCCATGGCGAGGCGGTCGAAGATCCACTCGAGGTCGAGGTACCACTTCAGCCTGCGTTCCGTGGAGAAGGGGAGCAGTCGATCGATCCGGTACAGCAGCGAAAGGGCGAATACGCGTTTCTTCTTGCGCGGCATACGGATCCCCATGGTGGGAAAAGTACATAGGACCCGTTCATCGAACGGAACGGAAAGCAGGCGTCATACCCCGAACTGCCGCAAGTGGTGGTCCAGGTGCTTGTAGAAGAGCACGTTCCACTCAGCGGCCGTGAGCGGTCCGAAGGAATAGGATAGCCGGCCCTCGAAGCCGGAGCGGCCTTCTGCCTGCACACGATCCAGGTACCCGAAGAGCTTGTCGCGTTCCCGCACGAGATCACGTTCGTCGGCCACCACATAGCTGGGCGCTGTGCGCGTGTTCGGCTTGTACGGTCTCGATCCAACGACGAGGGGTTTCACCAGCCATTTCAACAGCAGGCGCATCAGGCCGGTGTGCGGCGGATATCGGCGCTGGTAATCCGCGTCGAAGAGCGTGTCGTAGGGCTTGCTCGCATGGGCCAGCATCTGCGCAGCGTTCATCCTGCCCCACTGTGGCCGGGTGTCCGGTGAGAGGCGCTGGATGCGGGTCTTCAGCGCGTCCACTGCGGCACGCGAGAAGATGTCGGGGATCTCCATGGCGGTCATTGTGCGAAGATCGTCGGATCCCTTCAGCGTAACACACTGAAGCGACCGAAGAGGCTCCGCTGGTGCATGTCGCGCACGAGCATTTGGTATTGCCCCGACGACAGACCTGAAATGTCCAGGCTGCGTTCCCCGCCACGCAGGGTATAATGCGCCACGGCCTTGCCATCCGGACCGAAGATGCCGACGCTCACGGGGCCAACAAGGTCGTCCCCATGGATGTTGAGTACTTCCTGAGCGGGTAGGGGCCAGAGGTGCAGGTCCGAGGCAGGCATCGGGTCCTCGATGCCGACGGCCCCACCCAGCTTCAGCACGGTGCCATCGACCCCGCAGGCGACCACCGTACTGCCCTGGGCATCGACGTTGTTCAGCGAGGCGCTCACCGGGCTTGTCATCACGCTCCAGCTCACTCCCAGGTCATTGCTCCGGATCGCGGTCCCGGTGGTGCCGGTGATGATCGCATCGCCGGCATTGGTGATCGCGATCGCTGTGAGGCCCATGGTGGTGCCCGTGCTCGTTAGGGTCCAAGTGGAACCACCATCCGAGCTACGCAGGAGCGCCCCATCCTCTCCCGCCATGAGTCCTACGTTGACCGCGGTCGGGAAGAAGCGCATGTCATCCCAGTCGTCGGAACTGGGAAGATCGATCGGTGCCCACGTGAGACCATTGGTGGTACGCACGCCCACCCCATCCCGGCCGGCGGCCATCATGTTGGATGCATCGAAGGCCCAGGCGCAGAACAGGCGTTCCGAGACACCGGATGCCTGCGCGGACCAGGTCATGCCAAGGTCATCACTGCGCACGATGCCACCATCTCTTCCGACAGCGAGGACGGTCTCCCCGGTACGCGCGAAGGCGTGCAGATCATCGGGAGCCGGCACGGTGATCGTCGTCCACGAATCGCCGTTGTCCGCGCTCCGGACCACGTATCTGTCGCTTGCACCGAGCAGTACCTGGGCATCGAGGCGGATGAAGTCGCGGATGGTTTCGTTACCAAGACCGACCACAGTGGACCACGTGGAGCCGCCATCGGTGGTGCGGAAGGCGGCGCCCGCTTCGCCGGCAACGAGATAGTCGTTGTCGCCGAGAATGATGAGGGCTTCCAATTCGTCATTGGTGCCGGTCGGTATGGCGGTCCATTGGGCGGGAACGGATCCGTGGACCAGAAGCAGCATGGGGAGGAGTAACGATGTGCGCATGGTGACCGGTTATTGGTACCACGAAATAGACGCGGACATCCATCGTCGCACGGATCGATACCGATGGAACGGGAGGAAGAGCGGATGGAACGGGAGTGGGCGAGTTCCCGATGGCGATGGTCAACGCACCAGCACCACCGAGCCCGTGCGTTGCACGCTCCGAGATCCGTCCGCCGCACGCCACGAGTAATCCAATTGGAAGACGAACACGCCGATGGGTAAGCCATCACCGGTCCAGGCGAAGGTCGGATCATCGGTATGGAACACACGATGACCCCATCGATCGAAGAGCTCCAGTTCGAAGGCGGTGGGCGTGCAATCCATGCCGACGAGAAGGTCATCGTTGATGCCGTCACCGTTCGGGGTGAAGGCGTTCGGCAGGAAGAGCGGGCATTGGCAATTGCGCACGGTCACCACAACGGATGATCGAGCTGTGCAGCCGATGGAGTCCGTCAACCAGGCTGTGTAGGTGCCCGCTTCTTCAACGGTGATCGATCGCGTGGTGTCACCGGTGCTCCACAATACTTCGCCGGTCATCTCACCAACATCGAGGAGCACTTTAGCATCGTCGCATATATCGCGGTCGGCCCCGAGTGTGAAGGGTGTCCCGCCCAACCTTACCACCACGGTGTCCACCACGGTGCTGCAGGGCAGTTGCACTTCCACGGTGTAGGTACCGGCCTCCATCACCGTGATGCTCGATGCGGTCTCACCAGTGCTCCATAGGTAAGTCGGCACATGGAAGGGGTGGGTCCATGTGGCATCGACCAACACGCCTTCACCGACTTCGCACAGAAACGTATCGTGCCAGGCGATGAGGTCGATCGGTTCCTGGTCGGGATAGGTGTCCCAATGATTGGGCAGGCCCCAGGTACTCGCATTACTGCCGGTGCTCGCAGCGTTCTCCACGAAGCCACAGCCCGGACCGACCACAGCGGGGAGGCTGATGGCGCTGAGGTGCGTGGTGCCGTTGAGACGTGCAGCGTAGATGCGGCCATCGGGCGCCAGCTGCAGGGTTCCGAAAGCGAGGTACTCGTTCGCGACCTCGATCGCGGTGCCCATGGGGTCCGGGGCTTGCAGGTCGTACTGCCGGATCGTGCTATAGCCGATCCCGTTCATCAGCCCGCCTTCGCTGCAGTAGAGCACATCGCCGCCCGGCGAGAATTCCACGCCATAGCCCTGGCTGAACCGCTGGATCGATCCACCGACCGAGTCCGTACGTGGGTTGGAGAGCAGGCCGGAACTGTTGTCGAAGTCGAGGAGGTCCACGTATGAGCGGCTCAGCCAGTCGCTGGGTGTGGCGGCCACCGTCTTCGTCCAGGCGCCTGCCAGTCGCGTTCCCTGCCGGTTCAGCCGCATGCAACCGATGTACGAATCACCCGATCCGTCCGGGTTGGCGAAGAGCGATCGCCCCACATGGCTCACGACCGGCCCCTCCACACCCTGGCAGGTCACGAGGTAGGCGAGGTACGCATCGCTTTCCCAGCGGTGGTAGAGCACCCACACATCGCGGCCATTGGCGTGGCGCGTGGCCGTGAGCTTCTCCGTCACCGGTCCGTCCAGTACCACGTTCGCGGTCGTCACATCGCCAAGTCCGCCGTTGACGTTCATGTCCACTATGCTGTACGTCGCGTTCGGTTGCCCGCTCCAGATACCCGCGCCGCTGGGTGCGGTGAAGAGGTAGAAGCGCTGCGGATCATCCGGGAACGGAACGATCAGCGCGCTCTGGCAGGTTGAGAAATGCCCGAGCAGGCCACTGCCATTGGGCATTACGGCATGGTTCCGGTCCCACACCGTTTCGCCGTTGGTGAAGAATAGCAGCTGACCGCTGGCATCGCAGATGCTCGCGACGCCTTCATCCGTGCTCAGCGGCGTGGTGATGGGCACCGGCGTTCCGCTGCTCAGGTCGATGCCCGCACCGAAGCCGAAGGCCCAGAAGCCATGCTGGGGTTGGGCCTGACCCGTGAACCCCAGGAGAACAAGCAGGAATATGATCGTGATCCGCATCCTTCTACCAGAAGACCGATCGGACGCGCGGAACGATGCCTGGGCACTGGATCAAAAGGGGTTGAAGCGTTGGCTCTTGTTCGGACGGTGGGATCCTGGCCCGTGGCACGGGTCGGGCAGGACCGACTAATCTTGTGCTTGCCCGGTGCGCCGTGGTGCTACGCAACATGGACTTCTACCAGGTGCTTGGACTCACGCATACCGCCGATGCGGCGGCGATACGTGCGGCTTATCGGAACCTGGCCAAGCGCTACCACCCCGATGTGAGCGAACTGCCGGATGCGCATGCCCGGTTCATCGCCATCACGGAAGCGTATGAGGTGCTCGGTGATCCGATAGCGCGTGAACGTTACGACCGGACCCGGGCGAGTCCGAGCCCGAAGCGGGCCTCCGCGGCCACGGAAGCGCGGTATGCGCGGGAGACCCAGGCACGACAGCAGGCGGCACGCGCCAAAGCAGAGGAGTACGTCCGCATGCGATACGATCAATTCGACGCCGATGTGTTCGACTCGGTGGCGGCCTATGTGGTGCCAAAGATGCTCGGCTGTTTCGGCATCGGGCTGATGGCCTCGGTGGTCCTCGTCATCGTGGTCGTCGTCTCCCTTCAGTTCGAGGACTGGGGACGACCGGTGGCCATCCTTGCGGCCATGGGCTTCATTCCCGGCATCGTTTACGCCAGCATGTTGTTCGACGAATGGCACAACAAGCGACAGGTCGATCGCAAACGACGCGAGCGATGATGTGCTCACCGCGTCTGCCTGATGGAAGGATGATCAATGGATCGGACCGTATCACCGGCGCCACGCCCTCCACAGCGTCCCCGCCTCATGGTCCAGGCTGAAGTAGGCCTTGCGCAACCGCGCTTCAAGGTCCACCTGGCGGATCCGCGTATCGATCAGCGGCACCTCGCGGGCGTTCACCAGGAAGAGCGAGCTCTCACCGGCGGCGAAGCGCTGGTTCTCGCCGGCGAGCAGGCGTTCGTTGTTCACCACCATCTCCGCACCCAACCGCACCTGATCGGCGAAGGTGTTGATGTCGTTCACGCGCTCATTGATCCGGTTGCGGATGCGCAGTCGGTCGCGGTCAAGCCCGAGGCTGGCATCGGCAAGACGCAGCTTCGCGATGGCCAGTTCCCCGCGCTCGCGCCGGAGGAAGAGCGGCATCTGGAAACCAACGCCGAACTGGTAGCCTTGCCCCAGTGGTGTTATGCCCGGCTCGTTGTTCAGCGCACCTCCATCACCAAGCCACTGGTATTTCAGGTCCAGTTCGGGTCTGAGGAATTCCGCACGCAGGCGGCGGTCCACTTCCAATTGATCGATGCGTGCGGTGGCTTCGGCGAGCAATGGATGATCGGTGAGGGCACTCGCAATGGCGGTGTCCGTCAATTGGAAGGTGGTAGGCGAACTTAGGTCATCGGGATCAGGGATCACCGATGGCTGTAGTTCGAGCGGCTGCTGAGCCGCGTTCCAAAGATGGTTGCTCAAACGCAGGCCCGCGTTCCGGAAGTTCAGCCCGGCCTGTTGCTGCCGCATCTGCCGGTCCTGCAGCTGAAGGAAGGCCTCCAAGGTGTCTATGGCGGGGCGATCACCACCACGCCAGGAACCGCGCACGGCATCGAAGCGGACCTCCGTGAGTTGAACGGCGGTGTTCGCCACTTCCAAGGCGCGATACGCCGCCACCCAGTCGGTGTGGTCGTGCAGCGCCTGCAGTAGCAGATCGTTCAGCATCTGCTCCTGCTCGGCCTGCGTGGCGCGCAGGTAAGCCTGTGACCTCCTCAGCGTGGCGCGCCGCTGATCGATGAAGAGGCCCTGACCGATGCTGAGCTGTCCGCCCACCTTCAACAGGCCCTCGTCCGGTGTGCTGTTCTGTGGATCAAGTAGCACGC
The DNA here is from genome assembly GCA_020437875.1 of Flavobacteriales bacterium. Classification (GTDB taxonomy): domain Bacteria; phylum Bacteroidota; class Bacteroidia; order Flavobacteriales_F; family PHOS-HE28; genus PHOS-HE28. The sequence goes on along the minus strand of JAGQVR010000031.1, from coordinate 3,913 downwards.
CACTGTTCTCCTGATAGCCGGCGAAGAGTTCCACGCCATACCAAGTAGGCACCTTCAAGCCCACATCGAAGAGTTGGAAGTAGTTCTTCTCGTCGAACTGCTTCTCGTCATAGCCTGCCGTGGCCAGGGGGTCGAATCCTCCGCGGGCACTGCGCACTGCCGCCTCGCCAAGCTCCGGTCGAAGTGCCGCCTGCCGCGCCATGGGGTGGTTGTCCAGAACGATGCGTACGAATGCATCACGCGTCAGCACCGTCGGTATTTGCGCGACCACCATTCCTGAGCACGCGATCGCGCACCAGGTCGCAATGGACTTCATCGATGAACGATGTGCTGGACCCTTGTTCATTTCATCTGCTGATCGGCCGATCCGTTCTCTGCGTACAGGTCCGGCGGGAACCCGTTGATCTGTCGCCAGAGCTCGTACCAGATGGGAACATCCTTCATCAGGGCGAAGCCCACCGAGCCTCCGCCCACACGCAGCGCTGTCGGCCAGGGCTCATCATGCTTATCCGGCCCGACCAGGATGCGGTACTTCCCATTGGGGCTGATGAAGTTGTCGATGGCCACCACCACGCCACCGAAGGTGCCGTAGCTGCTGTTGGGCCATCCGCTGAAGACGATGCTCGGCCATCCGTCGAACATGAAGCGCACCTTCTGGCCATGGGTGATCAGCGGCATGTCCATGGGGCGCACGTACAGTTCCACGGCCAGCTGCGGTCGTGCCGGCATCACGCTCACCAGCGCGTCCCCTTCCTTCACCGTTTCGCCGATGCCGGTGACGACGGCCTTCGTGATGAAGCCCGGCTGCGGTGCCGTGACGTAGTAGTTGCCCGCGCGTACGGTGTAGTTCGCCAGGTCCACCTGCATCTTGCTCACTTCCGCCTCGGTGGTGTACATCTGGCTCAAGCTCGCGTATTTCTCACTCTCGGCCTTGCTGAGCTTGTCGCGGTAATCGTTGCGGATCCCGTTGACCTCCAGCTGGGCGTTGAGCAGCTCGTTGCGGGCGTCGAGCACTTTGTTGCGGGCGTCGATCAAGGTGGCGTTCGCACGTTGTTGCGCCACCTGGCGTCGCTCGAGCTCCACTTTGCTCAACAAGCCTTCCTTGAACTGCTGCTCGCCCCGGGCGTATTGCTCATCCGCCACCCGGATCTCCGTCTCGGCCGCCACCACGCGGATGCTGTCGCTCTGCAGTTCGTAACGCGCCTGCTGGATCTTGTTCTGGGCCTGCTCCAGCTTGATGCGCAGGCCGGCGGTGAGCGCATCGATCTGTGCGTCCAGGGCATGCACCTTTTCCTCGTAGCTGCGGCCGGTGAGTTCCTTGGCGGTGATCTGTTCCTGTGTGCGGTCCAGGAGTTTCGGGTCGAAGTATTCGGGCTTCACTTCACTGAGGCGCAGGATCGTATCGCCCTTCTGCACCAGCTGACCTTCCTGTACGTACCACTGCTCGATGCGGCCCGGGATGATGGCGTGGATGGTCTGGGGGCGCTGATCGGGCGAGAGGCTCGTCACGGTTCCGCGCGCGCGGATGTTCTGTGTCCATGGAAGGAAAAGGCCCAGCAGGACCATGGCGCAGATGATCTTCACCCACAGGGCGAAGAGGTCGTTGGCGCGCGCCACGCCGATGGTGCGGAACGAGTTGAAGCTCGTGCGCTGGAGCTGGGGCACCGGGCTGTCTGGGCTCAGGTCAAGCATGGCTCAAGCGGGAATGAGTTTACCATCGCGCAGGTGCACGGTGCGTCCGCAACGTTGATGCATCCAGGGATCATTGCTCACGGCCAACAGCGTCCACGGACGTTCGGGTGCGCTGATCCAGCCCAGGAGTTCCTCGCGGTCCTTCACGTCCCAGTTCTGCAAGCTGTCCTCCAGGAGGATCAGTCGGGGATGTCCCGCGATACATCGGGCCTGGATGATGCGTTTCACCAGGCTCTTGGGTAGTCGTGAGCCTTGCGGGTCCAACTTGGTCAGCAGGCCATCGGGGTAGTTCGCGAGCTGCTCGAAGAGACCGGTCACGCGGCAGGCTTCCATCACATCGCTCTCCGACACCCAGGAACGGCCCACGGCGATGTTCTCCAGCACCGTTCCGGCGAAGACATCCTCGTCGCTCAGGCTGTCACCGATCACCGATCGCACGATGTCCAGGTCGAGGCTGTTCAGGGGATGGCCATCGAGCTGTACAGTGCCTTCATGCGCGGTGATGGCCCCGCCCAGGATGCGGAGCAACGTTGTCTTGCCCGCACCGTTGGGTCCGTACAGGCACACCTTCTCGCCGGGGCCCAGGTGGAGGTCGATCCCCTCGAGGACCGGACGCCCATGGAAGTGTGAACGGAACGCCACGCCGTTGAGGCGCACGTCCATGCCCCTGGAGCCGTCGCGATCGATCGTGCGCAGGCCCTCCTCGCGCTCCAGCGGCAGGTCCGTCACGCTGCCCACCTTGTCCAGGGCGGTGAGCACATCGTACACCGTCTCGATCCGGAGAATGATCTTCTCCACAGCGCCCATCAGCAGGAGGATCACGATCTCGGCGGCAACGAACTGTCCGATGTTCATCTGCTCGTTCATCACCAGCAGGCCGCCGAGGGCGAGCAGGCTCAGCGTCACGATCACCTTGAAGACGACCATCGCACCGTACTGGCCCAGCAGCACGCGGAAGTGTGCTTTGCGCGCCGACACATAGCCGTTCACGAGCTGATCCGTGCGCTCCAAGGGCAGGTTGGTCTCCCCGACAAGCTTGAAGGTGCCCATGCTCCGGCCAAGCTCTTCCAGCCAATGGGCCACGGCATACTTGTATCCGCTCTCGGTGATGCTGGTCTCCAGCCCGCGCCGGCCGCTGTACCGGAAGATGAGCCAGAGCAGTAGGAGCAGCAGTGCACCGAACGCGATGAAGAAAGGGTGGTAGAGGGCCAGAAGGATCAGGCACAGGGCGATCTGAAGCAGGGCGAGGGGCACCTCGAGGAGGAGTTTGCTCAGGCCCTTCTGGATGGTCATCGTATCGAAGAAGCGGTTCACCAGCTCGGGCAGGTATTTGCCGCCCACGGCCTCGGCCTTGATACGCGGGATGCGGTAGGCGAACTCGAATGCGCTGCGCGCGAAAAGCCGCTGCTGGATGTTCTCGGCCAAGGCCAGCTGCATCACCTGTAGCGCTCCTGTGAAGCCGACGCCAATGGTGACGAAGGCGATGAGCACGCCCCAACTCGTGGCCACCTGACCGCCGCTGATCAGGTTGATGATGGCCTGTATGCCCAAAGGCACGCTCAGACTGATCGCCCCGCCGACCAAGGCGTAGAGGTAGATGTGCCCGATCTCGCGCTTGTCCACCTTCAGGAGGCGCGTGAGTCGTTGCCAGGGGGTGATGGGGTTCATGGACCGGCAAATATAGTAATACTAAAAAGGAAAGATGTAAGACCATAACAATTAATGGCTGTACTATGTTTGCCGTGGATACGACCATGCCCCGCTACCTGATCGAACCGGACCCCGGCCTTGCGCTGCGCGATACCACCACGCCTGTTGGGACCCGGATCCTCGCAGAGGGACTCGCCCTCATGACGGAGCTCGGCCTCGAGGGCTTCACCTTCAGGAAACTGGCCGAACGCGCGGGGTGCACCGAGATGACGGTGTACCACTACTTCGCCAATAAGCAGCGGTTGCTCCAGTACTACGACCAGATGTACTGGTTGTGGCTGGCCACCCACTGCCAGCAGGAGGGCCGTCACCTGAAGGATCCGATGGAACGCCTGCGCGGGGACATCACCGCCATCAGCGGTATCTGGCCGGCCGATGCCAAGGCCGGTCCCTTCGACCCTTCCGCCCTCAGGCAGCTGGTGGTGAACGAGGGTTCGAAGTCCTTCCTGCACAAGGATGTGGATGCCGACAACGAGCTGAAGCTCTTCAAGCCGTACAAGGACCTGTGCGG
>JAGQVR010000318.1 GCA_020437875.1 Flavobacteriales bacterium | reverse complement strand
GGTCTGTGCCCAAGATGGATGCATCGAGCACCAGGACATGAACGCGAACAGGAGGAATGTTCTCATGAGTGGATAGGCATGGGTGCAGCTTGGAAAGTAGGCCCATCTCCTGCGACACCTCCTCCGGAACAGCAACCGGTGCACGGCACCAAGGCAGCGGTCGGCTGTGTGACGAGCAGTTCACCTCTCGGGCGATCCCCAAGCGGTAGAATTCCGGTTCGAACTCAGGGCGCCAACAGGGCCAACATGCCCATATGCCTGCATCCATCCCAGATCTGCTGCACCCGCCAGCAAAGGCTACATTGCCGCATGCTCAACAGTTGGAAGATCGTGCTGGCCGCAGCGCTATTCATCAGCGGTCCACATTCCACCAGCGCCCAATCGGAGGACTTCAGCTCCGACCTGTGGGTGGGGTATTGCAACCTCGAATTCCTGGATGCCAAGTTGCACCTGATCCGGGATGTGCCCTTTGAGGAGGAACCCATCATCGACCTGAGCGTTCCTGATCCGTCGGAGTATGAGGTCATTGACTCCTGCGTGCTGCGCACCACTTATCGGGGCAAGGTGCTCGACCATCCCATCGGCGTGAGCCACTTCGAGGAGCCGGGCATGACCTTGGAGATCCGTCCGAAGCATACCTACATGCTGAACGTGCGCGATTTCACGATGCCCTCGATCCTCCTTCCGATCGACGCAGCGGTGACCGCGGAACCCATCGCCCTCAAGGGCCGGAGCTTCGTGGTGCCCAGCCCGGAGACACCACAGCTGGACAAGAAAAGCGTGTTGGAGATGCTGGCCGCGGCGCAGGCTGAGGCATCCCAGCATTACGGCTGCAAGAACATGCGTACGGAGGAACTGTATGAACGACCCCGTTCCAAGGTCCGCAAAGGGACGAGTTGGGCCATCGAACCCGACCGCACCTTCCTGGAGCTGGTGTTCCGCTGGGACGATGGAGGCCCCCAGGAGAACACCCTGGTCCTTGAGTTGGAATGGGAACCCCGCTTGTAGGTCAAGGCCGGGCGGACGACCCTATTCAGGTCCACCGACCTTCATCGCCCATGAGGTTCGAGGCTGGGCCAGGGTAGACCATCACGCACATAGCGGTCCAGGAACTCCCGAGTGGCGCGATCGGCCTCATCCCGGAACTCACGCAACCCATGGTCGCCGCCTTCGAGCATCAGCAGTCGGAAGGGGTGCTTCGCGGCGTAAAGCGCATCGGCCATGTCGAGCGCGTCCAAGGGTGATACGCGCCAGTCGGCGGTGCCGTGCAGCAGCAGGATGGGCGTGGTGGGACAGAGGCCTTCGGCCCAGCGCACGGGCGAGCGGGTGGCGAGCACGGAGTCGGGGTCGGTGGCATATCCAGGGATCAGTTCGGCCATGACATCCGTCCCCATCACGGGGCGTTCGGCCACGCTGCGGAAGGCATCGGCCATGCCGGCAAGGACCACTGCCGCTTTGATGCGCGTGGTACGCGTGAGGGCGAGGTAGGTCATAAGGCCGCCGCGACTGCCGCCCACCATGCCCACACGCGATGTATCCGCCGTAGGCAACTGCGCCAGCACCGGCAGCAGGTTGAGCACGTCGTTCACATCGGCACCGCCAAATTCCTCCTGCCCTTCGCCCCCGTCGTTGCCCCGGTACTGGCTGGCGGCGACCACGTAGCCCCAGCTGGCCATGTTCACCACGAAGCGCAGCAGTTGCGGATCGCTCAGCTTGCCGAACTCGCGGTTACCTCCACGATTGAAGATGATGCACGGATGTGGACCGGGCGTGCGGGGCTCGGCGAGGTAGCCCACCACCTTCAGGCCATCGGACAGGTACGTGATGCGGCGGAGCTTCACCAGGGCCATCAGGCTGTCGGCCTGCGGGGATCGGACCTGCATCTCGGTGATCGTGCTGTCCGACAACAGTTGCCCGGAGCGCGCATCGCGTTGACCAATGGCGTGGAGGAATGGACCGATCACGAATAACGTGAGGCAAACAGAGCGAAGGATATGGGCCATGGCGTGAAGATCGGGCGCTGAACATTATTCAACTTGCACGCATGTATGCATCCGTGATGGCCGCGCTCCTCCTGATAGGTTGCAGCACATCCGCCCTGGCGCAGGACACCGCAGACTTCTGGGCTGCGCGGGATACGGTTCTGGCCCATGGGCCCGGTCATTCGAATGTGCGGGTCGGCATCTGGGACAGCGGCGTGGACACCACCTTGTTCCGTGATAAGCTTGCACGTGATGCGAACGGCACGCTCATCCTAGGTGGCTATGATGCTTTCAAGGAGCGACAAGACATTCCGATGGCTGTGCTTCCGGACAGCATCGCTGCAAGAAGCAGCGAACTGGGCCGCCAACTGCGGGCGCTGGACGACCTTGGTGATGGTATCGATAGCGAGGAAGCCATGGCATTCAAAGCGTGGATCGATGCGCAGGCGCCCGAGGAACAGGATCGATCCTACGCTTCGATCGACCGTTACAGCGGCTATGTGCATGGTACTGCCGTCGCCGACATCGCCCTGGCCGGTCTTGCCGATGCGGAGATCGTGATCGCGCGCATGGAATGGTGGCACGGTTCGCCACCGCTTCCCTGCTGGACACACGAGTTCGCTGACAAGGAAGCGGCATCCATCCGTGACCTGCTTGACTTCCAGGTGGCGCAAGGTGTTCGCGTGGTGGTGATGTCATGGGGTCGCGCGGAGCGATCCTATCTGGGCAACTTGAAGGAATGCGCACCGGAGCTCTCCGATAGCGCGCGCGCCGCGTTGGCACACTATACCGTTGAACGCATCCGCGCTGAGTTGATCGCCGGGATGCGGGCAGCACCGCAAGTGCTGTTCGTGGGAGCAGCGGGCAACCAAGGGAAGTCCTTGGAAGCGGCGGATCAGGCCACACGTTTCTCATTGCCCAACTTCCTGCTCGTGGGCGCTGCCGATGCGGAGGGAGAGAACATGGACTGGAGCAACTACGGCGACGAGGTGACCCTGCTGGGCCGTGGAGAGCGTGTCCCCGCACGGCTTCC
>JAGQVR010000317.1 GCA_020437875.1 Flavobacteriales bacterium | reverse complement strand
GAAGGCGAAGTAGCTGGCGTTGGGCAGCAGCCGCTTGCTCTCGATCAGCGCGTTGATCTTGTCCTCCAGGGTCTCCTCCTCCTCGTCCGCACCGGTGAGGGCACCACTCATGGCGGCGCTGGCCTTGCCGCCCTGGCTGCTGTGCGCCTCGTCGATCAGGATGGCGAAGCGCCGACCGGCGTGTTGGTTCCCGATCTCGTCCAGGATGTGCGGGAACTTCTGGATGGTGCTGATGATGATCTTCTTGCCGCCCTGGATAAAGTCCCGCAGCTGGCTGGACCCTTCGGTGACAGCGCCCACCACCGAGCCCACCTGCGCGAACTGTTTGATGGTCTCACGGATCTGCCGGTCCAGGTTGCGGCGGTCGGTGACCACGATGATGCTGTCGAAGAGCACCTTGCCCTCGTGCTCCAGGCCGGTGAGCTGGTGGGCCAGCCAGGCGATGCTGTTGCTCTTGCCGCTGCCCGCGCTGTGCTGCACCAGGTAGCGGTTGCCCGCGCCATGCTCCCGGGCATGGGCCAGCAGCTTGCGCACCACGTCCAGCTGGTGGTAGCGCGGGAAGATCTGCACCCGCTTCTTCCGGCCGGTGCGGTCGTCCTTCTCCTCCACCACCTGGGCGAAGCTTTCCAGGATGTTGCTCAAGCTCAGCGGGGCCAGGATGCGTTTCCAGAGGTAGTCGGTCTTGATGCCCTCCGGATTGGGCGGGTTGCCGGCGCCATCTTTCCAGCCCTGGTCGAAGGGCAGGAACCAGCTGGCCTTGCCCTTCAGCTCGGTGCAGAAGCGCACCTGGCTGTCATCCACGGCGAAGTGGGCCACACAGCGGCCGAACTGGAACAGCAGTTCCTTTTGGTCGCGGTCGCGTTTGTACTGCTCCACCGCATCCTCCACGGTCTGCTTGGTCAGGCTGTTCTTCAGCTCGAAGGTGAAGATGGGCAGGCCGTTCAGGAAGCAGCAGAGGTCCAGCGAGAGCTTGGTCTCGTCCTCACTGTAGTGCAGCTGGCGGGTCACGGTGAAGCGGTTGGCGGCGTAGCGCCTGGCGGCTTCCACGTTACCCGGTGTGGGCGTGGGGTAATAGAGGTCAATGTTCAGCGGGCCGTCCGCGATGCCCTTGCGCAGCACCTGCACCACCCCGTCCTTGGCAACCGAGCCCTGCAGGCGGGCCAGAAAACTGCGCCGCCGGGGGCTGTCATGCTCGAGGTCAAGCTCCTTGGCCAGCTCGGGCTGGGTGGCCTCCAGGAACAGGCGCAATTGGCGGAGGTCGACCGCGTGGGCGCGGTCGTAGTCGGCCGGCAGGCCGGGCAGCCAGGTCTGGCCATAGGTCCCGGAGGGATCGGCTGCGGCAGCGGAAAGGTCCTTGGCCTCGCGGCCCGTGGTCATGGCGGCCCCGTTGCCGGTCATGGTGGCCACTATCAGGGCTTCCAAGCCCGCTTCGCTGGTGTTGGTGGGACTCATGCGGCTTCGAGTACGAATCGGGCCTTCAGGTCATGAAGCATTTCGAAGGTCGTCTTGGTCTTCACATCAAAGGCATCGCAAACCGTAGGGATCTTGATCTTCTTTCTAGCTTCTGACCTCACCTCCTGCGTCACGAGCGTGTGCCCGTGTGCTTTCGCATAAGCGATCAATTGTACATCCACCGAACTGTTGAACTCACGCTTCGCAGCACTTGTGAAGTGGTTGTTTGCATTGGCCCATGCGGTCAGCCCGGCAATGAGCGCATTGGCCTTGTCGTCCATTGGCTGAAAGAGCGTACCGATACGCGCCAGCCCCCATGTATTCAATTCACCACCCCACGGCTCCAACTCCAGCTTCGCTACCGGCTCGATGCTCAGCACATTGCCATTCTTTGCTTCCACATCGAGCCATTCCCAGAATGCTGGGCAGATATCGAAGCCATAGTAATGGTTCCGGGCCTGAATGAAAGTGTTGGCGTCGAGGCAATAGGCCATTACCGAAGCTTGAGTTCCTGTGCCAAACCATCGAACGCTGTCATGCTTTTGAACCCTAAAAGCTTGAATGCTTCACGGTACGGTGTCTCGCCCACCAATGTGCTCGCAACCAACGCCCGTACGAAGCGCTTGCTCGCACGTGAGCCTTGGGTCGCGTAGAAATCGCCACCACTCTTCTTCTCGTCTTTCTTCTTGTTCTTCAGCGCTTCATAGCGTGCCTTTAACTGTGCCACGCGCTGATCGAATTCCTTCACATTTATCAAGTCCAGATCCCGCAAACGACGCAACATCACCATGTTGCTCACCTTGAAGTACCGGGTGAGCCCAACGAGAGGGTCAATCTGATGCTTGTATGCCAGCCAAGCGTGGCGCAATTCATCCTCCGGCACCAGCGCTTCGGCAGCCACCTTGTTACAGAACTGCTCTATGCGATGGTCGGAGGCGTAGGTGTCCCTCAAATTGCTTACCCCGGACGCCTTTAGGAACACATGCACCACTTCGTGCATCAGGGTGAACATCTGTGCGCCGAGGAAGTCGGTCGCATTGATGAAAATGATCGGCGCGTACTCATCGGCCAACGCGAAGCCCCGGAATTCATCCTTGGATAAAGGACGACTCGTGTTGTTCCCGACCACCCCGCTACGCATCACGAGGATGTCGTGCTCTTCAACCCGTGCGATCATGGTACGCAAGGCCTCCTCCCAGTTCCTGGCAGTGCTCCGCAGTTCAGTCCCGAGGTGCAGCGTAGCGCGGATGTGCGCGGCCGCAGCTACAACCGGCATGGTTTGCACAATGCTGCCAACGAAAGGCAGGGCATCAAACCCTTCACGGATCAAATGGTCCCTGTACCAATCCTGCCGTAGGATGGCGAGGTCCAGCGTGTCGATCAGCTCCACGCTTGGGCCGTGCACCCCTCTATCATCCACGGTTCGGAAGTCAGGTATATCCAACTTCTCTTCCGGTGGCGTAGGCAGGAACAAGTAGCCGTAAGGCGCGTGGGTCTTGTCCGCCAGACGCTGGGCCCAGTCCGCCTTGATCTTCCCAGTCTCTTCCCATTCCTCCACGCGCTTGGGCAC
>JAGQVR010000316.1 GCA_020437875.1 Flavobacteriales bacterium | reverse complement strand
GTGCACCAGGACCAGGTACACGACACCATCCTCCGAGGGGAATTGGAGCTCCGTCGTATTGCCTTCACAATCCGGAGCATCGTCCACCCCGGCAACACATTCCAATTCGCCACAAGTGCCGCTGAACACACTGATCTTCGTATCGAAGTCGGCACTTCCGCAGGTGCTCAACGTGAAGGTCTCGCCCGTGCCGGTGATCGTGTACCACAGGCCAGGCGCGGTCACGTTCGCGGCACCGCAGGTCGGCCGGGGCAGGTAGAAGCTCTCGGCGGTGTTCCCCTCCACGCTGCCGCCACAGGTCAGTGGCAGCGCGTTCTCACAGGTCGCGTTGGCAGCGGGTTCCTCTTCCAGCGTGATGAAGGTGTACGGTCCGATCCGTTGGCTGACCTCGCCAGGGCCGCAGATCTCCTGAACGTAGAACGCATACTCCGTATCACTCTCCAGGCCAGGGATCACGGCCGAAGCGTTGGTTCCGGACACGACTCCAGTGGACTCCACACCGGTGCCAGGCTGGAAACCGAGCGCCCCATACTCGATGACGTACGTCGCGCCGGGGTTGTAGCTGCTCCAGAACACGTAGGCGGCGGTATCGCTCGCCGTGGCGGTCACCTCACTCGGTGTTCCACAGGTCTGGCAGGCCAGTTCGAGCTGGAAGGTCCCGGTCGCACCGTCATAACCCTGGACCAGGATGAGGTAGGTCGTGCCTTCCAGTGCCAGGAAGTTGACCGTGGAGCACAGGCCCACCTCCGGTGTGTCATCATTCCCGGTCACGCATTCCAGTGCTCCGCACGTTCCTGTGTAGACGTTCAAGCGCGTGTCGAAATCAGAGCTTTCACAGGTGCTGATCACCACGGGGTCTCCCGTTCCTGTGAAGACGTACCAGACACCCGGTGCCTGGATCCCGGTCCCACAGAAGAAGGGTACCGCATCGGGCGTCGCGTCCACGGTGCTGCCCGGCAGGCTCTGGTTGCAACCGATCGGTGTGGCCCCCTGGCAGTAGTCGTAACCCACCGGGCCGCAGGATACGGTCAGCTCGAATTCACCGGTGAATCCGTTATATCCCTGGACCAGCACCAGGTAGGTCGTTCCCGGCTCCGAGGGGAAGGAGGCCGTTGATCCGACATCACATCCACCGCCGTCATCATTGCCCGTTACGCACATCAACGCATCACAAGTCCCGGAGTACACATTGATCTTGGTATCATATGCGAAGTCCTGGCAGGTGGATAGGGTGATGGCTTCGCCGGTCCCAACGATGCTGTACCAGACACCGGCGGCGGAAACGGAAGTTCCGCAGTTGAACGCCTCCGGGTCGAGCATGGCCTCGGACGTGGACCCCATGACCGCGCTGCCGCAGGTGATCGCGATGGCATCGACACAGGCATCGTTCGGCACCTGACCAAGAACGGTAAGGGTCGGGAAATAGGTGGATAGGAGCAGGAATGGGGTCAGGAGGCGCATGTCTTGGTCGGCGTATGCCGCCCAAAGTAAGTTGCGCGTACGAACAACGACCTATCGTCGGTCACGACGGATCCTGGACGGGTCCTCGTGGAAGTAGTAGCGCAGGTCCGCGGTGAGGTAGCCGCCGTTGAGCGCACCACGCATGGGATAGGGTAGGAAGTTCCGTCGCACGTCCCAGAAGGTAAGGTCCGCTATGGCCATGTCGCCGAAGGGTCGATGGAAGGTGGCCCCGATGTAGAAGATACCGCTCTTCTCCGTGCGGTACTCCCAGCCCAGGTTCCCGACCACACCTGGTTGCACCCAGTTGTTGCGGAACAGGTAAACGAAGCCCTGGTCCAATTCGCTCTGCACGTCACTGGGGTAGAGATCAGCACTGAAGCCCAGGGCGGCGTTCATGTAGGTGCGCTCTCCGGTGCGTATGTAGGCCAGTACGGTGATGGGGATCTCATACCCCACATAGCGGACGTTCCCGGACTCGTGGTAGCCACTGGTATCGTTCGACAGACTGAAGGTGTACCGCCGTTGGATCTGCCCGATCCCGGTCTCGATGCTGATGATCCGGGTGAGCCCCACCCGCACGCTCATCCCATAGGCGATGCCGCCTTCCAGTTCAATGGTCCCGCGCAGGTCCGGGCGCTGCAACTCGGTCAACGGATCGAAGTAGGGCATGGCGAAGACAGGCTTCAGCTGAAGGCCGAAGGTGGTCACCCCCTGCTGGGCCCGCGCACCGGGCATGGCGCAACTCATGACCGCGGCCAACAGGATAGAACGCCATATCAAGGCCGGGGCCATCCGGTCAAAGATCGGCAAGGACGGCTTGGAAGGCATCAAGTGATCGGTGAAAGGGGCCACCATCTTCAGGCATGGCGGATCAGGCTTCCACCCACCGGCTCACCATCTCCAAGGGACGTCGGTGTCCGTTGGGCCAGGCGCCGCTGGGATATCCGATGTAGAAGAGTCCAAGGGCCCTCCCTGCATCACCCAGTTCGAGGAACCGTCGCATGCCATCACCCGTCATCGCGGCACCGGTGGCCCAGAAGCCTCCCAGGCCGTAGGCAGCACATGTCAGGTACATGTTCTGCACCGCACAGGCCACGGCCATCACCTCATCCTGCTCACCGATCTTCCCGTTCGGGTCGCGTTCCATGCCGATGCCGATGACCACGGAGCTCTGCAACGGCCGCTGTGTCATGTTCTCGTACTTCCGCTGGAGGAACTTATCCGGCGGGGTGAGGCGCGTGTACTCCTCGCCCAGGAACTGCGAAAGGCGCTCGCGGCCTGCACCGGTGTAAACCGTGAAGCGCCAGGGCTGGGTGAGGCCGTGCGTGGGTGCCCAGGTGGCATTGGTCAGGATCCGCTCCACCATGTCCTTCTGGACGATACGGTCAGAGAAGTCCTTGGGGGTGATGCTCCGTCGGTGCCGGATCAGTTCGGTGATCTCGCTGATGCTGAATTTCATGGTCGTGACCGCAAAGAGACGAACTCGGGACCGTTCCCCGATCCATAGGCAGCGTTCCTGCGATCAGCGGCGTCTTACCTTCGACCGCTCAAACCGGAACAAGGAACA
>JAGQVR010000315.1 GCA_020437875.1 Flavobacteriales bacterium | reverse complement strand
ATGTTGGCTGTGAGGGTCTTTTTCATGGGGCGATCGCCGGTTGATGGCGTAGGTGTTGCGTATGCTGTTGGGGGTGGTTCAACGGGATTGACGGGTGGTCTTCTTCACCGCCTGGGAGAGCTCCTCCCAGGTCTGGTCCAGCTCGGTAAGGAATTTCTGGCCCACGGTGGTGAGCTTGTAGTACTTCCGTGGCGGTCCTGATCGCGACTCCTCCCACCGGTAGGTGAGGAGGCCCGCATCCTTCAATCGGGTGAGGAGCGGGTAGAGCGTTCCTTCCACCACGATCAACCGGGCATCCTTCAGCTTGCTGATGATGTCAGATGGATACAGCTCGCCTTGCGCCAGGATGCCGAGGATGCAGTACTCCAGTACCCCTTTTCGCATCTGTGCCTTGGTGTTCTCCACGTTCATGCTGCGGTCGTCCGTGTTCCAGGACGCGTATTGGTCAGTCCTAAGGTTCTTGACGAGGCAAAGATATATGCCTTCTTTGGTACTATGCAAGACAAAGTACCATTTATTGATGAATGGTATCCCGGAACGGATGAACGGTGCCGCCCGGTCGGATGTGAAGCGCCCTGCCGGTTACCTTGCACGCCCAGCACCGCCACCATGCGCCGCCACCTCTGGAAGATCATCGTAGTTCTCCTTCTCTTGCTGGGCCTTTTCGTCCATTTTCGGTACTACTGGGTGTTCGGAACGGGTGCCAAATCCGGTGAATTGAACTACGTGGTGCACAAGGGTTACCTGTTCAAGACGTACGAAGGCAAGATGATCCAGACCGGTATCCGCAGCCAGGCCGGGAGTTTCCAGAGCCTCGAGTTCCTGTTCTCGGTGGAGGACCCCGCGGTGGCCCAGCGGCTCATGGAGAACAGCGGCAACCAGTTCAACCTGCACTACCGGGAATACAAGGGTGCACTACCCTGGCGCGGGATGAGCGTCTACGTTGTGGATAGCATCATCTCCATGGAAAAGGTCAATCGCTGAGCCATGTCGTCGCGAAGGGCCAAGAAGTATGTTTCACTCGGGTTCATGGGCGACCTGCGGTTGTCCGCGAACGACCTCAGCCGCAAATCGTCCCCGGAGCACAAGGCCGCGGTCCTGTTCCTCATCACGGTGGGGGTGGTGCTGCGCGCCCTGCTGCTGAATGTGCCGGTGGCCTACCTCGAAGCAACGACCTACATCGACTTCGCCACCCTGCCGATCACGAAGCTCGTGGCCGATTATTCCTTCCCGACGAACCATGTGCTGAACACCCTGCTCGTGAAGGCGAGCACCGCGCTCTTCGGGGTCGGTCTGTGGCAGGTCCGCCTGCCCGGCTTCATCGCCAATGTGCTGTGCATGCCGCTCTTCTACCTGTTCGTGCGGGCCATGTTCAACCGCCATATCGCGGTGATCACACTGGCCATCGTCGCCACCTCGGGCCCGCTGCTCACCACCAGTGTCGCGGGGATCGGCTACAACCTCTGCTGGTTCTTCTTCGTCAGCAGCTTGCTGCTGGGCCGGCACTTCATCAAGAGCAACAACGTGAAGAGCGCCCTATTGATCGCGCTTGCGAACGCCCTCGGTCTCTGGGTGATGCCCTCCTACGTCTATGCCGCGCTGGCCATCTACGTATGGCTCCTGGTCGCCTTGATCATGGCCTACAAGCACAGCCTGCGCGAGCGGGTGCTGCGCATGGTGTTCTCGTTGATCATGTTCATCGTGATGGCGCTCATCTTCTATTCACCCATCCTGCAGGAACAGGGCTTCGACCAACTCACCAACCACCACACCCACCCGCGTCTGGACTGGCGCATCTTCGACCTGAAGCATACGGACATGGCCTTCGCGCTGTGGTCGCTCGCGATCGACAGCACCTCGGGCTGGACCACGGGCCTCGGCCTCATCGGACTGCTCTACGCGGCCTTCACGTCCTCCAAGCTGCGCGCCCTCCTGTTCGCCATCTTCGTTTCTGGTGTGGCCCTGGGCCTGCTGATGCGGCGCATGGAGATCGTGGATACCTGGGGATACACTTTCTTCATCTTCCACCTGAGCTCCGGCATCACGGTCTTCTACCTCCTGAAGTTCCTGCAGGAGAAGGTGTTCCCGAACTGGGGCAAACGGGCGCGCACCGGTGTGGCCTCCCTGATCCTCCTGGTGGTCTTCGGCTGGCCGGGCTATGAGTACGCGTTGGAGATGAACTACGGCATGCCCCAAGCGCATCAGGCCGCCAAGCTCGTGAAAGACAGGTTGAAGCCCGGGGACAAGCTGTACGTGCAGCACCCGTGGGATGCGCCCATCCAGTTCACCACCCTGTCCTTGGACATCGACCAGGCCTACCTCAACGGCCCACCGACCCCGGGTGCCGTGGTGATGGTGGCCGTGGGCCTGAGGCCTGAACAGAGCGTGGATGGCGTCCTCCGCGCCAACGGACAGGACCCGGCCCAATGGCCTGGGATCCATGAGGTGGAGGATTGGAAAGGATTGAAGATCTTTGCGGCCCCGTAGGTAGGGGTCGATGATCATCCACCTACGGCCAAACGACACAGAAATGGCCGAAGAAGGACGTCAGATCATATTCAACATGGTGAAGGTGGGGAAGACCCTGCCTTCGGGGAAGAAGATCCTCAACGATATCTACCTGGGCTTCTACTATGGCGCCAAGATCGGCATCCTCGGTCTCAACGGTTCCGGTAAGTCCACCTTGATGCGGATCATCGCCGGGAAGGACAAGAACTTCGACGGCGATGTGCACTTCAGCCCGGGCTACAGCGTGGGCCACCTGGAACAGGAGCCGGAACTGGACGAGAGCAAGACCGTGATCGAGATCGTGCGCGAAGGCGTACAGCCGATCATGGACCTGCTGAAGGAGTACGAAGAGGTGAACAACAAGTTCGCCGATGAGGACGTGCTCAACGACCCGGACAAGATGGACAAGCTCATCGCGCGCCAGGGGACCCTGCAGGATAGGATCGAGGCGGTGGACGCCTGGAACATCGACCAGAAGCTGAACATCGCGATGGACGCGCTGCGTTGTCCGGAGCCAGACCAGAAGATCAGTGTGCTCTCCGGTGGTGAGCGCCGTCGTGTGGCC
>JAGQVR010000314.1 GCA_020437875.1 Flavobacteriales bacterium | reverse complement strand
ATCGTTGCTGCAGCAGAGCAGGTGCGCGGCGGTGAAGAGCAGGTCGGTCCCGTAGGCGGCTGGCAGGTCCACCAGCACGGGGAACTCACGGTACAGGTGCGTCCAGCTGTTCAGGATGGGCCAGCGGCTGGCCACGATCAGGTCCTCGTCCTTCACCACCTGCCAGCCACCCGGTAGCCCGGTGGGAAGCCAGGTGTCCAGGTACCCCTTCACGGTGCCGGTGGCCGTGTTGAAGCACTCGCTGAAACCGATGATGTCCGGCGCGAGTGCCGTGACGACCTCCTCCAGGTCGTCCAACCGGCCACTGCTGTTGAAGCCGTCCGAGAGCACGTTGTAGGCCATGACGCGGATGTCGTCGGCCTGTTCCCTGGCGAGTGGGATGGGCACGAGCGCAGGAAGCGGCGTGTTGTCGAACACATGGGTGAAGGTGCTCCCGGGGTTCGGCATCACGTCACCGCTGTCCAGTTCCTTGAAGAGCAACTTGATGGAAGGGCCCTGGAACAGCGGATTCACACCGTCCGGCACCACGTTCCGCGGAATGGCCAGCTCGAAGGTGGTGCTGGTGACCACGGGTTCGGCCAGCAGCTGCAGGTCGTCCAGCGAGACCTGCGAGCTGGGCACCACATCGTAGTAGGCCAGGAACTGGTTGAAGCGGATGCCCAGCTCGCTCCCGAACCCGGTCTGGGCGGGGAATCCCGTGGCCGCGTTGTCGTCCGCATCGATGTACAGCATCAGGCGGTGCGGCACGAGCTGGTCCTCCAGGTCGATCGGTGTGTCCAACACCACCTTCACGTACAGGAAGTCCTGGTCGTTGGTCACCTGCATGCTCAACAGGTCGATGCCGGCGATGCTCTCGGCAGGTTCGGTATAGGTGTTCAGCGCGGGAGACCAGTCATCGAAGCGCCCATCGATCAGGATGGTGGCGGCCTGGCCGGAACTACCGGCGGCGTGCGCCACTGCGCACAGCACCAGGATCGGACGAAACGAACGGAACAGCATGCGAAGGGCAAATGTGGAGGATCCACACCGAACATACCCGGATCAGCCGGCCTCACCGGCCTTCCGCCAGAGCAGCTTCCACCACTGCATGAACGCACCGAAGTCCTCCAACTCGGTGTTCACGACCGCGTAGCAGCCGATGCCCTGCTCCGGGTCCACGAAGAGCATGGAGGTGACGCCGGGATCGCCTCCGGTGTGGCCGAAGTAGCCGGTGCGCCCCATGCCCAGGAAGATGCCCATGTTGTGCTCATCGGTGAAGCGGGCCATGGAGCGGTCCGCGAAGTGGGTACTGTCCAACTGTGGGCGCAACAACTCCGCATAGGAGGCGGCGCTCAACAAGGTCCCACGGCCCTTTGAAGCGCGGATGAGCTCCCGAAGGTAGCGCGCCATGTCCCGGCTGCTGGTGGTGAAGCCGCCGTCCGGGTAGGTCACCAGGCGATAGTCGGGCAGAGGAGCCTGCATGGCCCGGAACAACTGCGTGCGAGCCGGGTCATCCCAACGGCCGGTCTGCCAATAGGAGTCCTGCATGCCGAGCGGTTCCAGGATGTGCTCCTGCGTGAAGGCCTCGAAACTGGTGCCCACGGCACGTTGCAGCACGAACGCCGCCAGTGTCGCCCCCAGGTTGCTGTACTCGAAGCGCGTACCCGGCCGGTGATCGGTGAAGCTGCTGTCGGAACGCCATTCGCCATGATCGGCCAGCGCTCGTTCCAGCAGCTGCTCCATGCTCACGGCATCGTCCGGATCCACCGGCTGCAGGGGTGACCAGTCATTCCAGGAGGGATCGCTCGCAGCGACCCGTAGCACATAGGTCTGGTGATAGTAGGCCGCCTCGGTATCACGGATGCCCGAGGTATGGGTGGCCAAGTGCCGCAGGGTGATGGGCACCTCCGGGAAGTGTGGATGGTGCACGGGGAATGGCAAGTGATGCTGGATCGGTGCGTCCAGGTCCACCAACCCCAGTTCCACCGCCTTCATGATCGCCACACCGATGAAGGTCTTCGAAATGGACCCGATGTTCTGCACGGTGGCCGATGTGTAAGGCCGGTCACCACCTGCGCTTCCGAGGCCTGCCACCAGCACCACCGAATCGCCGGACACCAGGGCCGTGCCGGCACCCATCACTTGCATGGGACCAAAGGCCGTGAACACGGTATCCAACAAGGCCTGGTCCGGGCCATTCTCCAAGGAAGACCGCTCCGGGGGGTCGCATCCCGCCAAGAGGATCGGGACCAGCATGGAAAGGCAGACCCGCAGCATGGCGGCAAGGTAGATCCGATACCGGCCCTCTCAGAAGTACTGCCCGCCCTCCGGGAAGACGTAGGCCACGCCGCCCTGTTCCACCGGCCGGCTTTCCGTCCGGTACTTGGGAAAGACCTTCACGGCCAGGAACAGCGCCAACCCGCCGATGATCACCGACAGGGTGTCCAGCACCACCCGCCACGGATCTCCCGTGCCGTTGAAGAGCGCGGAGTAGGCACCGATCAGGGACACGGCTCCGAGCAGGTTCACCCAACCCCCCCAGCGGAACACCTGCCCCTGCCAGCGGTACACCGACCAGCCGAGCAGGATGGTGGCCACCGGCACCAGCATCAGGTAGCGCGTGTTGCCCATCCAGCTGAACTCCCGGCCATGGAACTCGTGCACCACGCTGAGCACGGCGTAGAGCACCATGACCGCCAGCATCCCGTTCAAGGTGCTCTGGTAGCGCTGCCGGTCCGCCAGCGTGGGTAGGTTGCGGAGGGTCTCGGCCAGGCGCTTGGGCTTCACGCGGGGATTGTCCGCCTGCAGCATGTCGAAGGCCTGCTGCCGGGACCAGCCCTGCCGCAGCAGCTCGTCGGCCTGGCGGCGAAGGGCCTTACTGCTCATTCCAGGACGAAGATCGCACAGCGGGCCGGACATGCGAACGGCCCGGGGGAAGGACCGGGCCGTTGCTTGGAGTTCTCGGAACACATGGGGAACTCCGGGGTGTCGGTCCTGCAAGTAGGGTCTTGGTCTGTGGGGAAGGCAGGACCGACGATGCAAGGTGGCAAGCGGGAGCATCGGCATCAATACCCACTTCGGGTGGATCCGTCCCGGACGCCCAATGAGACCCCG
>JAGQVR010000313.1 GCA_020437875.1 Flavobacteriales bacterium | reverse complement strand
GCCACCAATGCGCTTCCTTGGCATGTCCCGCTGCAGGGGGCGGCGATCCGACCCGTGCATCTGGCCGACCCTGCCGACCCGACAAGTACCCGCCTATCGGACGGGACCCTTGTGCACTTGGCGGACAGTGGCTGGCTGCACTTTCAGGACCATGAGAAGACCTGGGACCTGGACCTCGATCTGGGACGTCATACGAACCTCTTCCAACTCGAGCCCGGGGACCATGGCCGCCTCGTGGAGGACCCGGGCAAGGGGTTGTGGGTGATGGGGCGCAACGGATCGGTACATGTGTCCTTCCAAGGCCCGTTGTTCCAGGTGTACGACGCGGCGGAAGGCCTTGGCAAGGTGACCCAGGTCGTGGACGACACGATCGCGGACCGACGATTCTTGTTCTCCATCACCCACGGGCTTCTCGTGCAACGACTCTCCACGGGAGAGCAGCTGAACTGGTGGCGTGCCGACCCGGAGGGTGCACGGCTCGGAGGAACGAAGTGGCGCATCGCGAACGGCGAGCACTATTTCCACGGCCCGCTCGCCATCTACCGCTACGACCGGGCCACGGACAGGCCTCGCAAAGTACTGGACCTGGACGAAGTGCTCGCCGGAAGTGCGCGCGATCGCCGCATCAACGACCTTGAACTGGACGCCAAGCAGGGCTTCGCCTTCATCGGAACGAAGGACAACCTCCTGATCACCTACGATCCGCTCACCGGCAGGAGCGCAGTGCGGGAAGTGAAACCGGAAGGCTCCTTCTCGGGGATCGACCTGATCGTGGAAACCGCACCTTTCGGCACTGACCAGGGACTCGTGCTCGCCGAGCATGGTCAGTTCATCGCCGACGGGTTCGACGGTCCCGTTCTGCCTGCACAGGACCGCTGGCACTCCTTCCGCTTTGGTCCGGACTTCAGGGCGGCGGGTGGCTGCGTGGTGGCCGATACCGTGGTGGTCGTCGCGGGTTTTACTGATGGGCTCTTCCTGTATGACATCCGTCGAGACTCCCTGTACAGGCCCACCGGCATTCAAGCGGACCGGTTCCTGATCAGTGATGTGTTCCATGATGGCCTGCACCACGTGTATGCCGTAAGCCGGGAAGGATTGCTGGTGCTCGATCTCCGCCATGGCGACCTGTCGCTGTTCAGGGGTTCCGACGGCCTGCCACTGGAGAACCTTTACTACCGGTACATGATCTTCCGTACACCTTGGGAACTGGTCCTGGGGCTCACCGACCGGTATGTCCGCTTCCGGACACGCGATCTGGTACGCACGGATGATGACGGTTTGTTCCTGGAGGAGTTGACCGTGAACGGACTGCCCCTGCCGGGCCTGCCGTACCGCTCGACCGGATACACCTGGAGCACCGATCATGAGCACAACAGCATCGGGTTCCGGATCGGGCGAGCCCGTCTGGACACCCCGCCCTTCACCAAAGGCTACATACGGCTGGATGGGAAGCCGGGCAGCGTCCGCTTCGTGAACGCCTCGGAAGCGATCCATTTCCAGTCCCTGGCCGAAGGGGAACATGTGCTGGAACTCGGCTACTCACCCGGAGGACCGTTCTTCCAGGCGATGGTGGTGGACGTGCTTCCCCCGATCTGGCGGCGTTGGTGGTCCATCGCGGCGATGGCCCTGATGCTGATGCTTGCCACCGCACTCCTGGTCACCTGGCGGTCCCGGGTACTGCGTAGCAAGGCGCTCATGCAGGCCGAATACGACGCCCGCATCACGGAGCTCGAGCTCAGCTCCCTGCGGGCCCGGATGCACCCGCATTTCATCTTCAACAGCCTGAACTCGATCAAGAGCTTCATCGCCGCCAATGAGCCACGCACCGCCACGCGCTACTTGAACAAGTTCGCGCAATTGGTGCGGTCCATCCTGAACGATTCGGGCAAGGCCGAGGTGGACCTGCGCAGCGAGCTGAAGGGGCTGGAGCTTTATCTTGAACTGGAACGCATGCGTTTTGACGGCAGCTTCGACCTTGACCTGCGGGTCGACCCGGCGATCGACCCGGACCGGGTGCTGGTTCCGCCCCTGATCGTGCAACCGTACGCGGAGAACGCCATCTGGCATGGGCTCATGCACAAGATCGGCGACCGGAAGCTGACGATCAATGTGTCCCGGGAGAACGGGGCCCTGCATATCACGGTGCGTGACAACGGCATCGGACGCGAAGCCTCCCGTGCGTTGAACGCCATGTCGGCAAGGAAACATCGCTCCCTGGGCATGTCCATCACCAAGGAGGTTATTGCCCGTTCTGGGCCTGGGGCCGGTGTCATGGTGAAGGACCTGAAGGACTCCAATGATCGACCTGCGGGTACCGAAGTGCACATCCGCATCCCCTACCGGACCTCATGAAACGTTTGCGGGCACTGGCGATCGATGACGAGGCGGGGAGCATCAAGGCCCTGGAATGGGAATTGAAGCTATTCACGGACCAGGTGGAGCTGGTGGGCAGCACGCAGGACCCGGATCAGGGCCTGGCCATGCTGAAGGAGCTGGATCCCGACCTGCTGTTCCTGGACATCGAGATGCCGGGCATGAACGGGTTCGAACTGCTCCAGGCTGCTGGTCCGGTGCGTGCCCAGGTGATCTTCACCACCGCGTATGACAAGTTCGCGGTGCGTGCCTTCGAGGTGAGCGCCCTGGACTACCTGTTGAAGCCGGTGGACGAGGAGGAACTGGGGCGCGTGATGCGGAAGGTGCAGGAGGGGCGGCGACATGAACGGTTCCAGCAGCAGCTTGAGGTGCTCATGGGCGAGCTGCGCCAGCACGACCCCGGCCTGCGCACCATCGTGGTACCCACCACGGAAAGCCTGGAGTTCATCAGCGTCGACGACATCTCCCGGTTCGAGGCGGACAGCAACTACACGCGCATCCACCTGGCCGCCGGGAAGCCCCTGCTGATCGCCAAGACACTGAAGCACGTGCAGGGCCTGGTGGAAGGCATGGGCTTCTTCCGGGCGCACAACAGCCACCTGGTGAACGTGCGCTTCATCAAGCGGATGCTGCGCGGTGATCCGGCCTGCCTCGTGATGCAGGACGGGACCACCGTACCCGTATCCCGTGGCAGAAAGGGAGATCTGTTGGAACGGTTCTGAATCCG
>JAGQVR010000312.1 GCA_020437875.1 Flavobacteriales bacterium | reverse complement strand
CCTCGAAGTGCTTGTCGTTGATCTTCACGCCCTGCATGCGGTACACCTCCTGCACCTCGTCAACGAGGTACTCCTGCACGCGCGTCGGACCCTGTATGTCCAGGATGTCGCCGGGGCTGATGGAACCGTCACTGAGCGGCGCACCCGCTTTTACGAAATCGTTCTCCTGCACGAGGATGTGCTTGCTCAACGGCACGAGGTAGAACTTCTTCTCGCCGGTGCGGCTCTCCACGATGATCTCGCGGTTACCCCGCTTGATCTTGCCGTAGGAGATGATGCCGTCGATCTCGCTCACCACGGCCGGATTGCTCGGGTTACGTGCCTCGAACAGTTCCGTCACACGGGGCAGACCACCGGTGATGTCACCACCCTTGCCTGAGCTGCGGGGGATCTTCACCAGCACATCGCCGGCCTCGATCTTCTTGCCGTCCTCCACGATGATGTGGGCACCCACAGGCAGGCTGTAGCTCTTCAGCTCCTCCTTGCCCTTGGGGTCCATGATCTTGATGGTCGGGTTCTTCTTCTTGTCCCGGCTCTCCACGATCACCTTCTCGGCGAAGCCGGTCTGTTCGTCGATCTCCTCACGGTAGGTCGCGTTCTCCTCGATGCTCTCGAACTCCACCTTACCGGCGAGTTCGGAGATGATCACCGCGTTGTACGGGTCCCAGGTGCAGATGAGGTCGTTCTTCTTGATCGCCTTGCCACCCTTGTTGTAGATCATGGCGCCGTAAGGGATGTTGCTCGTGGTGAGCACGATCCCCGTGTTCGCGTCGATGATCCGCATCTCGGTGCTGCGGCTGATGACCACCTCGGCGTTCTCGCCTTTGCGGTCCTTCTTGGCCACTGTGCGGAGCTCGTCGATCTCCAGGATGCCGTCGTACTTCGCGCGGATCTCGCTCTCCTCGGTGATCTTACCGGCCACACCACCCACGTGGAAGGTCCGGAGGGTGAGCTGGGTACCCGGTTCACCGATGGATTGTGCGGCGATCACACCCACGGCCTCACCACGCTGCACCATGCGGCCCGTGGCCAGGTTGCGGCCGTAGCACTTGGCACATACGCCCTGTTTCTGTTCGCAGGTGAGCACGCTGCGGATCTCCACCTCCTCGATCGGGCTTTCGGCGATCGTCTTGGCGATATCCTCATTGATCTGGTCACCGCTCTGCACCAGCAGTTCCCCCGTCTGCGGATGATAGACATCGTGCACGGCACTGCGGCCCAGCACGCGGTCGTAAAGGCTCTCCACGATCTCCTCGTTCTTCTTCAGTGCGGTGGCCACCAGACCGCGGAGCGTTCCGCAGTCCTCGTTGGTGATCACCACGTCCTGAGCCACGTCCACGAGACGACGTGTGAGGTAACCGGCGTCAGCGGTCTTGAGGGCCGTATCCGCCAGACCCTTACGGGCACCGTGGGTGGAGATGAAGTACTCCAGGATGGACAGGCCCTCCTTGAAGTTCGAGAGGATGGGGTTCTCGATGATATCCTGTCCGCCGCCACCGCCGCTCTTCTGGGGCTTGGCCATCAGGCCCCGCATACCGCTGAGCTGACGGATCTGCTCCTTGGAGCCGCGGGCGCCGCTGTCCATCATCATGTAGATGGAGTTGAAGCCCTGGCGGTCGTTCTTGATGCGCTCCATCAGGGTGAAGGTCACCTTGCTGTTGGTGTGCGTCCAGATGTCGATCGTCTGGTTGTAGCGTTCGTTGTTGGTGATCAGGCCCATGTTGTAGTTGCCCGTCACCTCGTCCACCTCGCTCTGTGCGGCCTTCACCAGCTTGTCCTTCTCGGCGGGGATCACCACGTCGTCCAGGTTGAAGCTGAGACCACCACGGAAAGCGCTCATGAAGCCGAGTTCCTTGATGTCATCCAGGAACTGCGCCGCGCGGGCCGTCCCGGTCACCTTGGTCACAAGGCCGATGATGTCGCGCAACGCCTTCTTGGTGAGTACCTCGTTGATGAAGCCCACCTCATTGGGCACCACCTCGTTGAAGAGGGTGCGACCGCAGGTGGTCTCGATCATGCGGGTCTTGCCCTCAGCGTCGGCCCAGCGCAGCTTGATCCACGTGTGCAAATCGAGCTGGTTCTCGTTGTAGGCGATGATGACCTCCTCGGGGCTGTAGAAGGTGCGGCCTTCGCCCTTCATGGTGCGCTCCTTGTCGGTCTTGCGGCCCTTGGTGATGTAGTAGAGGCCCAACACCATGTCCTGGCTCGGTACCGCGATGGGAGCGCCGTTGGCCGGGTTCAGGATGTTGTGGCTGGCCAGCATGAGCAGCTGCGCCTCCAGGATGGCGGCGTTGCCCAGCGGCACGTGCACGGCCATCTGGTCACCATCGAAGTCAGCGTTGAACGCAGTACAAACGAGCGGGTGCAGCTTAATTGCTTTACCTTCAACCAAGACAGGTTCGAACGCCTGAATACCGAGACGGTGCAGTGTCGGAGCGCGGTTCAACATGACCGGGTGTTCTTTGATCACCTCAGCCAAAATATCCCAAACGATCGACTTTTCCTGCTCCACCATTTTCTTTGCGCTTTTAATGGTGGTGACGAAACCGCGCTCTTCAAGCTTGTTGTAAATAAACGGCTTAAAAAGCTCGAGAGCCATCTTTTTCGGGATACCGCACTGATGCAGACGCAGCTCGGGACCAACGACGATAACCGATCGTCCAGAGTAGTCCACACGCTTTCCAAGGAGGTTTTGACGGAATCTGCCGCCCTTTCCTTTCAACATGTCGCTGAGAGATTTCAGCGGACGCTTGTTCGGACCGGTGATAACTCGGCCGCGACGACCGTTGTCAAACAGTGCGTCCACAGCTTCCTGCAGCATACGCTTCTCGTTGCGGATAATGATATCCGGGGCGTTAAGCTCCAACAGACGCTTCAGACGGTTGTTCCTGTTGATCACACGGCGATATAAGTCGTTCAAATCGCTGGTTGCGAAACGGCCGCCGTCAAGCGGAACGAGCGGACGCAGATCGGGCGGGATTACCGGAATACATTCCAGAATCATCCACTCCGGACGATTGCCGCTGTCGAGCATCGAGTAAACTACCTTGAGACGCTTCGCTATCTTCTTGCGCTTTGCTTCGTTGGTCGCATCGGCCAGCTCTTGAC
>JAGQVR010000311.1 GCA_020437875.1 Flavobacteriales bacterium | reverse complement strand
AGGAGGAGGGGCTCTTCTACAGCATCCTGCCCACAGCCACGCAATACGCGCGCAACGCCCTCTTCGCCGGCATGATGCCGAGCGAGATCGAGAAGCGTTTCCCCGGCAAATGGATCAGCGAGGATGAGGAGGGCAGCAAGAACGCGCACGAGGAGGAGTTCATCGGTGGTCAGCTGAAGCGCCTGGGCAAGGATGTGAAGTACAGCTACCACAAGATCCTCAACCTGAACGCGGGTCGCAAGCTGGCGGACAGCCTGGACAACCTGATGGGCAATCCCTTCAACGTGATCGTCTACAACTTCGTGGACATGCTGAGCCATGCACGCACGGAGATGGAGGTGATCCGTGAGCTGGCCGACGACGATGCCGCCTACCGCAGCCTCACGAAGAGCTGGTTCGAACATTCACCGCTGTTCGACATCCTCAAGGGCATAGCAGAACGGGGCGGCCGTGTGGTCATCACTACGGACCATGGCACCATCCGCGTGAGCGAACCGAGCAAGGTGGTGGGTGACCGCAACACGAACACGAACCTCCGTTACAAGCACGGGCGTAACCTCACCTACGAGGACCGCGATGTGCTCGTGGTGAAGGACCCGGCCAAGGCCTTCCTGCCACGCGCCAACGTGAGCACGGTGTACATCTTCGCCAAGAGCGACCGCTTCTTCGTGTACCCCAACAACTACAACCACTTCGTCACCTACTACCGGCACACCTTCCAGCACGGTGGTATCTCGTTGGAGGAGATGCTGGTGCCCTGGGCGGTGCTGAAACCGAGGTAGAGTGCGCATGTGCCCATGTGGGCATGTGCACATGTGCCCATGGGGGGATCTGAACGGGTGGCAGGAGCCGGACTGTTTTCCGATCTTATGGATGAGATAGAATTTCGGAGGGATTCAACTCGCAGAGTACGGATGACCGCAGGTCGGACCGTGGCCAACCTCATTGCAATGTTGGGTGTCGCAGGGTGCATCTGTTCCCAAGCTTTGGTGATAGAGAGCGTGCATCGGGATAGCATGGGGCAAGTCATCTATCTCGAAAGGGCTTATCGGGATGCCGATACCATGGCGTACTTCATGGCGTACTCTGACGGGGGGCGGGTGTTGAGGTCATTTACGAGGTCAAATGGTGATACGTTGATCGAGGTATTGCAATGCCATGAAGTGGTTCCAAGCGCGGTGCCGGAAATAGGGGGGATGCGGGCATATTACGGTGATGAAGCCTTAGTTATTCAAACTTCGCCTGATTCGATGTGGGTCATCATTCCGGATGGTTCATTGGATCCGATATGGGATACGGCACTCACCCTTCAGCAAGGTGAGCAGTTCTTGGATATACATCGACGCTCCGCTCATGAGTACGCAGCGTTAGTCGCTTCCGGGCAATTGACAATCGATTTAAGTGCTGCCCGTCTGAGGGAAGTGTGGGAGTATCGAATGCTACGAGGACACTTGTTGAGCAAACGGATCCTTGCTAACGATGGACTCGTGACCAACAGGCAGGATTTTCGATACTCGGGTGATTCGCTTATTGCGTTGTCATACTTCGGTGCGGAGTTCGTGCCCTATGCTGTTGATAGCATTTCTTGGAGCACGGATTCCACCGAGATGAAAGTGGTCAACTGCTGGCTAGAGGACGATCAGCGCTCCGCGTATACCATTCACTTCTTGGGCGACTCAAGTGTCTTTCTTTCTGGAGGGGAGACCGTTGTTGATCATTGGGTATACGACAGGACACCGTGGCATGTGCGCTTCAGAGAGGCTGCTTTGCGCGAGGGGCCATTGTGCCGATCAAGGATCCAGCGGTCTGAGGAGTGTCTCTTGCGAGCATCCTGCTCCTCAACTGGTAATTGCAGCAGGAGTGAGCATGTGTGGATGCCTGATGGACGGTTGCTGGAGACGGTTGTATTTCGGAATGGGCGTTTTGAACGGAGCATTACATATTCCTATCCGTGAAAGTTGATCCTCCGGTCCCTTTGCATTCATCACCCGCATCTATACGCGCTGATGAAGTTGTTGGTACATGCGCACTGAAGACCATTACTGAAGACCATTCTGGAACCAGGTATTCATATCCACATGTCCACCTGGCGTCCGCAGTTAATACAGATGGTCCTTCCTGACCGATGAGCCAACTGGAACGAGGCATTTCATGTCCACATGGGCACATGTTCACATGAGCACATGCTCTTTCTTTGCCTCGTGCTCGCCACGATCACGCTCCGCAAGCCCACCGAAGCCGAAGAGGTCGCCCGCTTCATCCTGCAAAGCCATGCGGAAGCGCGGGTCTTCGCACTGGTGGGTGACCTCGGTGCTGGCAAGACCACATTGATCAAGGCGTTCTGCAAGGTGCTCGGCGTGGCGGATCACACCAGCAGCCCCAGCTTCGCTATCGTCAACGAGTATCGTACTGGTACTGGCGACCCGCTCTATCATTTCGACCTGTACCGCTTGAAGGCAGCGGAGGAACTCGATGGCATCGGCTTCGACGAGTACCTGGACAGCGGTCACTACTGCTTCATTGAATGGCCGGAGCTCGCGGCGGACAGGATGCCCGAGGATGCGCTGCAACTGCGGATCACCGTTGTGGGTAATGGGACACGGACGATCACTTTGAGGAAGAATTTCCGGTAGGCTGGTCGCAAGCGGCCAGTCCGGTGCATCCAGTTGTCGCCAGACTCGCCACTCCCCACTCGCCACTCGCCCACTCGCCGCTCGCCGCTCGCCCACTCGCCACTCGGATCGCCACTCTCCCCCGCCTCCGTATCTTTCCGCCTCTGCCGTCCCACCACCCGGCATGCCCATGAGCCCCACGAGCGAATTGCTGAAACAACTGGCCCGCGAGGTGGCCATGGCCCCGCAGGAACAGCTGATGGAGGTGGGTCGCCGCAAGAAGAGCCTCTTCATCGGCATCCCGAAGGAGATCACGTTCCAGGAGCATCGGGTGCCCCTCACACCCTCCGCCGTCGCGGTGCTCGTAGGCCGCGGTCATGAAGTGGTGATCGAGCGGGGCGCGGGAACCCCCGCCCAGTTCCAGGACAGCGACTACAGCGAGGCCGGCGCCATGGTGGTGGACAGCCCGGACCAGGTCTTCAAGGCCGACCTCATCCTGAAGGTG
>JAGQVR010000310.1 GCA_020437875.1 Flavobacteriales bacterium | reverse complement strand
CGCCAGCGAAAACCTCATCCCGGTGACCATGGAGCTCGGTGGCAAGAGCCCCAACATCTTCTTCCCCAGCGTGGTCGATGCCGATGATGACTTCTTCGACAAGGCGATCGAGGGTGCGGTGATGTTCGCGCTGAACCAGGGTGAGGTCTGTACCTGTCCCTCACGGATCCTGGTACATGAGGATGCCTACGACAAGTTCATGAAGCGCGTGGTGGAGCGCACCAAGGCCATCAAGATGGGCAGCCCGCTCGACCCCGCGACGATGCTCGGCGCGCAGGCCAGCAACGACCAGTACGAGAAGATCATGAGCTACATCGACATCGGGAAGCAGGAGGGCGCCGAGGTGCTCACCGGCGGCGCGAAGGCGGGGCTGAACAGCGGCCTGGAGAACGGCTACTACATCCAGCCCACCATCCTCAAAGGCCACAACAAGATGCGCGTGTTCCAGGAGGAGATCTTCGGTCCGGTCACATGTGTCACCACCTTCAAGACCACGGAGGAGGCCATCGCCATCGCGAACGACACGGCGTACGGTCTTGGTGCCGGTGTGTGGACGCGCGATGCGCACGAGCTCTACGAGGTGCCGCGCGCCATCCAGGCTGGCCGCGTATGGGTGAACTGCTACCACGCCTATCCGGCGCATGCTCCGTTCGGCGGCTACAAGAAGAGCGGCTTCGGCCGGGAGACGCACAAGATGATGCTGAACCACTACCGGCAGACGAAGAACATGCTCATCAGCTACAGCAAGCAGAAGCTGGGCTTTTTCTGAGATCAGATGATCGGTCGATCAGAAGATCAGAACATGGCGCTGCCCATGGACTGGTCTTTTGATCCTCTGATCCGCTAATTCTCTGATCATCTCATCATCTGATCATGAGTTCCATCCCCCGCATCACGGCCACCTTCGAGGCGCTCGAACTGCTCGACATCATCCGCAAGGCGCATGGCCCGCTGGTGATCCACCAGAGCGGTGGCTGCTGCGATGGTTCGCAACCCATGTGCTTCGGGAAGGATGAGTTCCGCATGGGCACGCAGGATGTGCGCGTGGGCGTGGTGGATGGCGTGGAGTACTGGATGCATGTGGAGCAGTTCGAATACTGGAAGCACTGCCAGCTCACCCTCGATGTGGTGAACGGCCGGGGCAGCAGCTTCAGCCTGGAGATCCCGTATGGCAAGCGTTTCCTCATCCGCTCCCGCCTGTTCACGGAACAGGAGCTGGAGCATTTGGATCCGATCGAGGTGTAGGTTCATCGGGTGTGTGTGGAAAGGGGCGGTCTAAACGGACCGCCCCTTTCATTCAACCAACACACCTGTCGTTCTCCTGGTCCGTTCTCAATGGAACTGGGCCGTCTCCGTGCTCGAGGCCATGGCCGTGGTGCTGCTGCCACCTTGCTGCACGGCGTTCTGCACCGCGTCGAAGTAGCCGGTCCCCACGAAGCTCTGGTGCTTCGCCGCCTTGAAGCCGACCTCCTGCAGGGCGAACTCCTTCTCCTGGAGCTCGCTATAGCCGAGCATGTTGCGCTGCTTGTAGGCCAGTGCCAGTTCGAACATGCTCGTATTGAGCGCATGGAAGCCAGCGAGCGTGATGAACTGGAAGCGGTAGCCCATCTCCGCGAGCTGGTCGCCGAAGGTCTCCATATCCTTCCGGTCCAGGTGTCGGGCCCAATTGAAGGAGGGGCTGCAGTTGTAAGCCAGCATCTTCCCGGGGCACTTCGCATGGACAGCTTGTGCGAATTCACGGGCGTAGCCGAGGTCGGGGTTGCTGGTCTCCATCCAGATCAGGTCGGCGAAGGGGGCGTAGGACAGCGCGCGATCGATGCCCTGTTCGATGCCGTTCTTCACCTGGTAGAAGCCCTCGCTGGTCCTGCTTCCCGTCACGAACTTGTGGTCGCGCGGGTCGATGTCGCTGGTCAACAGGTTCGCAGCATCCGCATCGGTGCGGGCGATGAGCACCGTGGGCACGTTCATCACATCCGCGGCGAGTCGGGCCGCCACCAGCTTGTCGATCGCTTCCTGCGTGGGGACGAGCACCTTGCCACCGAGGTGGCCGCATTTCTTGGCGCTGCTGAGCTGGTCTTCGAAGTGGACCCCACTGGCCCCGGCGCGGATCATGGCCTTCATCAGTTCGAAGGCGTTGAGGTTGCCCCCGAAACCTGCTTCGGCGTCGGCTACGATGGGCACCAGCCAGTGGCGGTCGGGCGTTCCCTCCAGGCTCTCGATCTGGTCGCGGCGGAGCAGGGCATTGTTGATGCGTTCCACCACCTGGGGCACCGAGTTCGCGGGATAAAGGCTCTGATCCGGATACATCTCCCCGGCGAGGTTCGCGTCGGCGGCCACCTGCCAGCCGCTCAGGTAGATCGCCTCCAATCCGGCCGCCACTTCCTGCACCGCCTGGTTGCCGGTGAGGGCGCCAAGACCGTCGACCTTGGGCTGGGTGGTCAACTTATGCCAGAGCCGCTCGGCACCGAGGCGCGCGACGGAGTATTCAATGGCGTACGAACCACTGAGGTCCACGACCTCTTGCGCGGTATAAGGGCGAACGATGCCGGCCCATCGGGGATCCGTGGCCCAGGCGGTGTTCAATGCATCGATCCGTTGCTGCTTGCTCATGGAAAGGGTTGGTTTCGAAGTTTCGGCGTTGGCTGTTCAGAGATGATCGTAGGCGGTCACGGTGAGGAACTCCTCGAGCTTGTCCTGCGCGACCAGGTAGTGGAACAGTTCGGAGGCGAGCAGGTAGCGGCCGTTGGAGTATGCTTGATCGCCCACTTGCACGCTGATCCGCTTCAATTCCTCCGCCTGGATCGCTTCCACGAGTGCAAGTGTCACAGGACGACCATCCTCCAGGTGTGCGCGATGCTTCATCCATTGCCATACCTGCGTCCGGCTGATCTCCGCGGTGGCGGCATCCTCCATCAGGTCATTGATGGCGGCGGCGCCGTTACCGCGCAACCAGCTCGCGATGTACTGGATGCCCACATTGATGTTCTTCCGCAGGCCGGCTTCGGTGATCGTGCCTTGAGGGATCGCCAACAGGTCCGCGGCGGTGATGTTGTCCTTCTCGCGCTTCAAGTTGATCTGATCGGGTCCTTGCATGTATCGGTCGAACACCTCCTGTGC
>JAGQVR010000309.1 GCA_020437875.1 Flavobacteriales bacterium | reverse complement strand
CACCAAGCTCCTTCACACTGATCTTCTCGTCCTCCAGGTACTCCTTCAAAGCCTCGTGACCCATGTCGGTGTCCTCGAGGCGGGCCATGACCTCGTCGTAGTAGCCGTTGCCGGCCATCTTCACTTCCTTCTCGGCGTGGCAGTCGATGCACCAGCCCATGGTGAGCGGTGCCCACTGTTCGGCCACGTCCATCTTCTCGTCGATGGGACCATGGCACTCCTGGCACTCCAACTTGCCTACGGCCACGTGCTGGGCATGGTTGAAGTAGGCGTGGTCGGGCAGGTTGTGCACCTTGGTCCAACGCACCGGCTCCTCCTTGCCCGTGTACTCCTGTTTGGCGGGATCCCAACCCACGGCCGCGTAGATCTTGGCGATCTCGGTGGTGCCGGTGACCTTGCCTGCATCCACCGCCTTGTGGCAGTTCATGCAGATGTTGGTGCTGGGAATACCCGCGTGCTTGCTCTTGGAGGCGCTACTGTGGCAGTATTGGCAGTCGATGTTCAGGTTCCCCAGTTCAGCCTTGCCAGCGTGCAGGGTGTGGTTGAAGAGGATGGGCTGCTCCGGCTTGTAGTGGGGCACTTCATCACCACCATAGACGCCGATCACGAAGGCCGCATCCCACAACTTCAGGATGATGAAGACCACGATGAAGAGTCCGATGATGCTCGCGAAGGCCTTGTTGTTCCAAGCCCAGGCGCGCAGGTTCTGGCCGAAGGTGCGATCGGGCAGCGCCTCCTGGCCTTCCGCTTCGCGCACCGCGTTGGTCAGGCTCTTCTTGACCCCGGAGAGGCTGAGGCCCACCACCAGCAGCAGGAGGGCGATGACCACCAGCCAGGGCCAGTTGCTCGTTTCCTCAGGCGCACCCGGTATCGGAGCACCATCCTTGGGCTTGTCCGTTACCGGTGGGGTATAGTTGTCCGCGTAGTAGAGGATCGCGTCGATCTCCTCATTGCTGAGGGCCTGCGCGGTCATCACGCTGCCCTTCCATGCATCGAAGAGTTCCTTGGCGTAGGAATTGCCGGTCTTGATGTAGGCCGAGCTGTTCTTGACCCACTCGTGGATATCCCCCTTTCCTTCCCACCGCGCCACGGCTCCCTTCAGGGCCGGACCGGTCATGTCCTTGTCGGGCTTGTGACAGCTGGCGCAGTTCCCCTTGAACAGCTTGGCCCCCTGATCATACAGCGCCTGGTCCGCAGGCTGGGCCTGGGCCATGGTGGTGAACAGCAGGAAGAGGACGGCGAGGGATGCGTGGAGGAGCCCGGTTGAACGTTCTGAAATCCTTGCTAAAAGCGGCATTCCGAGCATTTTAGGGGGACAAGCTTCCGTTTGTCCGGCCGCAAAAATAAAAGGCGGACCTTACGCGGGACCTGCGGTTGCACCGGATGCCATGGGGATGTCACTATTTAGAGGTGGTCTAAATAGGGTTGACATTCGGAACCGACCGGTCCAAAGCGCTCTCATGGCCACCTCGGCCTACTTTTGGCTGCTTATCCCGAATGCGCGGTCTGTCACCTTCCCACCTCCTTGCGGTCCTTTTCGGACTTCAAGCGCTCGCGGGCGCGGCGCAGGATCCGGTGAAGCCCTTCCTCTTCCCACACCAACAGGATACGATCCCACGCATGGGTGATGTCCAGTTGACATTCGGCCCCGGGGTGGAACGCCTGCTGGCGGCCTATGGCGAGCACAAACACCGCACGGACGGCTATCGGGTGCAGATCTTCCTTGGCGACCGCACCACGGCGGAGACCACCAAGCGGACCTTCCTGCAGAAGAACCCCGAAGTGCCGGTGTACCTGAGCTGGCTCGCACCGAACTTCAGGTTGCGCGTAGGGGACTGCCGCACCCGCTTGGAAGCGGAGCACCTCCTGCATGAGGTGAAGACCACCTTCCCGGGCAGCTACATCGTGCCGGACGAGATCGAGATGCCAAGGGTCGATTGACCAAGCACGGGTGCTTGGAATGACCTGAACGAGAAAGGCCGGGCAATGCCCGGCCTTCTTCATTCATTAAGATCGGTCTCAATCCTCCAAGGTCCGCTTCACTTCCTCGATGGTGAAGGCCTCGACCACGTCGCCGACCTTGATATCGTTGAAGTTCTTGATGGAGAGGCCGCACTCGTAGCCGTGGCTCACCTCCTTCACATCGTCCTTGAAACGCTTGAGCTCGTTAAGGTCGCCGGTGTACACCACGATGCCATCGCGGATGAGGCGCACCTTGTTCTTGCGTTCGATCTTGCCGTCGAGCACGTAGCAGCCGGCCACGGTGCCCACCTTGCTGATGCGGAAGGTCTCGCGCACCTCGGCGGTACCGGTGATCCTCTCCACCTCCTTCGGCGCGAGCATGCCCTCCATGGCCTGCTTGATCTCCTCGATCGCCGCGTAGATGATGGAGTAGAGACGGATGTCGATCTCCTCGGTCTCGGCCAGCTTGCGCGCACCCGGCGTGGGACGCACTTGGAAGCCGACGATGATGGCATTGGACGCCGTTGCGAGCAATACGTCGCTCTCGGCGATGGGACCCACCGCGCGGTGGATCACGTTCACCTTGATCTGTTCGGTGCTCAGCTTCAACAACGAATCGGTGAGCGCTTCCACGGAGCCATCCACGTCGCCCTTGACGATGAGGTTGAGTTCCTTGAAGTCGCCGATGGCAAGGCGACGACCGATCTCGTCCAGCGTGATGTGCTTGTGCGTACGGATGCCCTGCTCGCGCTGAAGCTGCTGGCGTCGTGTGGCGATGGCCCGTGCATCCCGTTCATCCTCGAACACATGGAACTGGTCACCGGCGTTCGGTGCACCGTCCAGGCCCAGGATGGAGACCGGGGTCGAAGGTGGTGCTTCTGAAACGCTCTGGCCACGCTCGTTGAACATGTTCCGCACGCGGCCGCTGTACTGTCCCGCCAGGATCACATCGCCCTTGCGCAGTGTACCGGCATCCACGAGCAGGGTGGTCACGTAACCGCGGCCCTGCTCCAAGGTGCTCTCGATCACAACGCCATGGGCGCGCTTGCCCGGGTCGGCCTTCAGGTCGAGCAGGTCGGATTCCAGCAGGACCTTCTCCAGGAGCTGGTCGATGCCCGTTCCCTTCTTCGCGCTGATCTCCTGCGTCTGGAACTTG
>JAGQVR010000030.1 GCA_020437875.1 Flavobacteriales bacterium | reverse complement strand
CAGGAGCACCAGCCAGTGCTGGATCTTCTTGCGGGCGCGGGTCTGCTGCGTCACCTCGGCCAGGTAGCGCACGTTGGGGAAGTCGATCCGCTTGAAGCGCCGGAGCTGGAAGAGGTGGATGAGCACCGGGATCGCCAGGGCGGACAGCGCCCACAGGAAGGCCGGGTGCAGGAAGGACATCGGGGGGCGAAGTTAGCAGGGGTGGGGAAGGGGAGAGCGCAAGGTTCAAGACGCAAGACGCAAGTCGCAAGTCACAAGTCACAAGTTGCAAGTGTGAAGGTCACAGGATCGCTTCGCGGCTCGTGCCTCGCCGCTCGCGATGACTGTTGGTCTGTGACGAGGCGATGAAAGGGTGAAGGCGGAAGGATCGCTTTGCGTTTCGTGCCTCAACGCTCGCGATGACCGTCGGTGAGTAACGAAGCGATGAACAACCACTTGCCAACTGCCAACTGCCTACTGCCTACTCCCGTTCACACGCAGCCGTAGCAATGAACAACCACTTGTCCCTGCCCCTGCTCCTGACGCCTGTCCACAACCCGAAGCCGTAGCATAGAACAACCAATTGCACCTGCCCCTGCTCCTGACCCCTGTCCTCAACCCTCAACCCCCATCCCGAACAACGCGATATCGAACCGCACCGGATCCACTGGATCGAAGCGGCGAAGCGCGGCCGTCAGTTCCTCCACCGCCTGCCAGTCGTCCTGTTTACGGGTGAGCAGGCCGAGTTCGCGCGCCACGCGGCCGGTATGCACATCGAGCGGCACCATCAGGTCCGCGGGGGTGATCCGCTTCCACAGGCCCAGATCCACGCCGCGGTCGTTGGGGCGCACCATCCAACGCAGGTACATGTTGATGCGCTTGGCGTTGCTGCCCTTGCCGGGGTCGGCCACATGCTTGCGTGTGCGGGCCTCGTGCGGGATCGCGAAGAAGCGCTGCTTGAACAAGTGGATCCCGCTCGCCGCATGCCACTTCACGGGTGCCGATGACTTCGTCGTGTCCTGCTTCCCAGCTTGTGGATCTTCTGCCAGGAAGGCCTCCTCCAAGCCGCCATAGGTCGTGTAGAGGTGCCGCAGGGCCAGAATGAAGTGGCGCAGGTCCGTGCCATTGAAGGTGCGGTGTACGAAGCGCTCCACGGTGGTGATCTCGTCTTCGCTCGCGTGCATCACGAACGCATGCGGCCGCTCGTCGAAGAGCGTGACCAACCGCTCCGCATTGGTGATGATGGTCTTCCGCTGTCCCCAGGCGATGGTGGCTGTGAGGAAGCCGATGAGTTCGGCGTCGCGGCGGTCCGGAAAGGCGCGCGGGATGCGCAGCGGGTCCGCATCCAGGAAGCCGGGATGCGCGTGGTGCGCGTAGGCTTCTTCGAGGAGCTGGGCGAGGCGCTTCCGGTTCACGCCCACAGCCCCATGATCACGCCGTACAAGGTGAACTGCACGATGTGGTAGCCGCCATCGATCAGCAGGAGCGCGGTGGGCTTGTTCGCGAACTGGTAGTTGATCGCGAAGCTGGTGAAGGCGATGCCGAGCCCACAGAGGAAGCCGTGGTGCAGCCAGTGCGCGAAGCTGTGCACATCATGTCCCACGAGGATGGCGAACGCATAGGCCGCGACCCAGGCCATGAGGAAGGCGATGCTGAAGACCTGCGCTGGATGTTTCGTCGTCTTCGGATCGCGCGGCACTTCAGGGTCGAGGCCGTTGGCGCGCGCCCAGGGCCGCAGGAACAGGGCTTTGGAATACCAGGGGGCACCGAGCAGGAAGATGCTGATGGCACAGACGAGGACGGCGAGGTGGTTCATGATGGTGGTGTTGGTTCAGGCGTTGAGCCGTTCGCCCTTCGCGGCCTTGGCCACGACCTTGGCGATGCGGGCGTCGCGCGTGGGTTTGGTCTTCGCGCTGGTGATGTGATGCAGGATCTGCTTGCGTGCGCTGGGTGGGAAGGCGTCGAAGTGCTTGCGTGCGGTCCTGTTCTTCTTGAACGCGCGTTCCAGGTCGGCCGGGATGTGGAAGGCTTCCACGGCATCCAAGGTGTTCCAGGAGCCATTGGCTTTGGCGGTCTCGATGGCCTGGTGTCCCGCGCGCGCCATGCGTTTGTTGGCGATCAATCGTTCCACGCGCTCCTTGTTCACCTTGCTCCACATGCTCTTCGGCTTGCGCGGACAGAGGTGCAGCATCGAGCGGTCCGCATCCAAGGCGCGGGCGGTGCTGTCGATCCAACCGAAGCAGAGCGCTTCCTCGACGATGGCCGCAATGCCGATATGCTTGTCCGCGTGTTCCTTTTTCCAATACACCAGCCAGATCCCGGTGGTACGTGTGTGATGGGCCTTCAACCAAGCACGCCATTGCCCGCGCGTCGTCACCTCCACCTGTTCCAGGGAGTCCAGTTTGGTGGCCATGGATCAGCGGCCCATGCCGGGCGGCATCATGGGCATCTCCATCAGCTGGTACCCTGTCAACGAGAAGGCTCCCTCGTCCACCGTGCCCACCTTCAGGTCACGCATCTTGCAGGTCATGCGCTCCTTGCCATCGTTGCTCACCCACTCGTACTCCAGCGGGAAGCCGAACACGCCGGCCAGCGCCTCATCATGCAGGCCGCCGCCCTGGCGATCCATGTCGCGCATGAAGCTGCGGAAGGGGATCTCGATGTCCGTTGCCATCCAGCCCGTCCAGGTGCCGTCCTCGTCCTTCGCGATCACCTTCTTGCACAGGTGGCCGTCGATGGTCCTCGTTTCGTCCGTTACGGTGATGTCGGCCGCGTTCTTATCGTTCTCCTCCATGCCGGTCACCTTCATCTTGCGGGTCTTCATGGCCATCTTGTTGCCCTTGCCATCGTCCATCAGCATGTATTGCATCTTCTCCTTCTGGTCGATGATCATGCGCACGCTCTCCTTCATCTCCGGCGACTTCGAGTCGAAGGCCAGTTTGCTCTCACTGCTGTGGATGGTGCTGCTCGCCGGGCTGTTCTTGCTCTCCTTGCCGTTCTCGAAGAAGTGCAGGTCCATGGTGAAGCTGCCGACGAACGCATTGGGCACGAAGGGGTCCGTGTCCGGCTCCATGCGCATGTTCGATCCGCTCTGCTGCAGGATGGCGTTCATGTCCACCTGGGCGGTGGCGGGGGTGGCGAGGAGCAGCGCGCCG
The DNA here is from genome assembly GCA_020437875.1 of Flavobacteriales bacterium. Taxonomy (GTDB): domain Bacteria; phylum Bacteroidota; class Bacteroidia; order Flavobacteriales_F; family PHOS-HE28; genus PHOS-HE28. The sequence continues at coordinate 13,911 of JAGQVR010000030.1, read as the reverse complement.
GCTGCGAGGGGGAGGATGTGGTTGCGCATGACGATGGTATGAGGGACTAACTTACGGATACGCGATGACCGTGTAGCTCGACAGGTCGATCACAGGTGGTGCGACAGGCCCCGCGTGGTAGGCAACGATCTCCAACTCGAGCAGGGGCTCCATCACGAACTTGAAGACCGCGCGGTCGCCGAACTTGAAGAGCAGCCGGAAGGCTTGCAAGGGTCCTTCGTTCATCGGGATCCATGCAGGGCCGTCTGCGAAAGGGGATGGGCTGATCTCCGCCGTCCAGAGTTGAAGGGTGTTGCCGGCCTCGACGAGATCATAACGGGTGCATTCCTCCCCGGCGATATGTGCGCGCTCTCCGGTCGGCTCCATCGGTATCTCCTGGAACTCTTCCAGAGCGTCCGGCTCACGCAGCCGGTCCACCAGCAGCACCTGCTTGAGCTCGCTCACCTGCGCGCTGCGCCCGATGGCATTGGCCACCACGGCCACGTTCGCATCGCTGTCGGCGAACCAGGTGGTATGCGGGATGCCGCGCACCAGCTCCAGTTGCATGATGCCGCGTGTGCTGTCCTGCCAGGCGCTCAGGTAGAGCTGCTGGGTGATGCCGTCCGGTGTGCGGATGGACAAACGTGCGGTGTATGACCCGATGAAGCTGTTGTGTGGCACCGGGCCGCGCACCATGGCAGGTAGGGTGGATGTGGCCTCGGCGGCGAAGGAAGACTGCATCCATGCGGGCAAGGCCGGTACTTGCGCTTGTGCCGTGAACGCAACGACCGCAACAACGATCATCGAAAGGAGCACACGCATCCTCATCACCAACTCGATCTTTTTCACCTCTCTCACCTCTTCACCTCATCACTTCCCCCAACTCTCCTTCGTGATCTCAAAGACCTTCGGATCCACCGGACCGGGCTTCAGCTCCAGCACCTTCATGGTCATGGTCTCCTCCTTCTTGTAGGTGTAGGTCACTTCCAGCGGCATGCCGGGGCGGGTACTGGCGATCATGGGACCGCGCAGCAGGATCTCGATGCCGCCCCAGCTCCGCCGCGCACCCAGCACATCGTGGAAGAGGGAAGGGGTCTTGGTGTCCACCCACGACTCGCGGCGACGATCGGTTTCCTCCAACAGACGGTGTTGCGCCGTACGGCCGACCAGCTTGCGCGATCCGGTGATGATGCTATCCGTGGCGGCTGGTTGGAAGATCAGTGCGGAGTGCGCCACCAAGGGCTGGTCATAGGTGCGGAAGCCGGTGTCCACCGGCACCAGCAACCTTTCCGTTCGCGCGCTGCGGTCCAATACATACGCCCTGGTGTGCTCCGTGTTCCCCGCCTGCTCATCCTGACCGATCAGCACCATCTTGTCCGCCGTGCTCGCATAGCGCACCGTCCAGGAGATGGTCTTGTCGCCGCGTGTGCTGGTGAAGTGCAAGGTGGCCGTGCCGATGAAGGCGTTGGTGGTGGCCTTCATCACCGAATCGATCGCGGGGTGCAGCGTCACGGGGCGAGGTCCAATGGTCGGAGGCCGCATCTCTACCATCGGCTCGGCTTCCACCATCACGGGGACTTCCACATCGAATTCACCGGACATGAGCTCTTCGGCAGTGATCTCGCGCACTTCCACCGGAGGCGGTTCATTTCGCTGTCTGCGCTGCTCCAATCGTTCATCGCGCACCCGGTAGTTGCGCAGGTCCACCACCGGTGGTTTCGCCTTGCCCTCCTTGTAGCTCGTGATGGTGGTTCCCTGCACGGCCATCGGCATCGGCTTGTCGGCCACACCGAAGAACATCAGGTCCTTCATCTTCTGGCCCATGCGCTGCACCATCCAATTCTTTATGTCGAAGACGGGGTTCCGCACATCGGTCTTCGGGAACCAGAAGTAGGTGAGGAAGCGTTCGCTCATGGTGTGCATCTCGCAGTCGTAGCCGTTGATCTTCCGCGTGGTGCCGTGCGGTGAGAAGTACAGTTCCAGCCCGCGCCCGAATTCCTTCAGGCCCACCTGTTCGAGCGTGTTGATGTAGAGCTTCGGGATCACATGCCCGCTCATCTCGTTGTGGGTGGCCATCACCACGTCGGCATCGAGGTCGACGGCATAGAAGAGGTAGCCCTCGTCATCCGGGTCGTCCATGATCAGCACCGCGCGCCGTGCATCGGCCCAGTAGCTGTACTTCGCCAGCTGGTGGGTGGTGTCGCGACCGGTCCTCTTGTCCGGCATTCCGATGATCATCGTTGGTGTTTCCGCGGTGAGCGTACCGATGAAGGCGTTGTCCGGAATGCCGCGATCCACCGGGTCAGGCGTGAACAGGGCGGGCAGCGTATCGGGCTTCAGATCGCTCACGTAGGCGCGCATCCATGCGGGCAGGGTGCCGATGCCGCTGTTGTTGTTCCAGTGGAAGCGCTGCTCCACCACCAGGCCGCGTTCACCTTCCACCGTTGGCATGGGCGATTTGCCCGGTGTGATGTTCACGAAGGCGATGCTGCCCGCCTCCGGTCCGAAGCGACGTTTGGGCCATTCGGCGCGCAAACACCCATCCACGGGTTTGGGGCAGAGTGCGGTGAGGTATTCCATCTGCCCTTCGCGGCACAGCCAGGGTGCCCAAACGCGCATGTCGGCGAAGAGCGCTGGATACCTGTCCGTTCGCCAGTAGTAGGTGGTGTCGTCGTTGCCATCGGTGCCCAGCATCTCCGCACAGGTGGCGTCGAGGATCGTCTCCGTACGTCCCGTGGCGTGCACCGAATCGCTCCAGATCTCGTGGAAATAGCCCACGTTCGGGAAGTGGAGGTCCTCCACCGCGAAGTAAGCCTTGCCCCGATCGGCGCTCCACTTCATGCGCACGTTCGCCGTGAGGTCGAGGAACTGCACCTGCTTGCGCTTGGCGTTCCGGTCATACACCTCCACCACCACGCGGTCCTTCTCACTCCAGAACCGGAACCGGTCGCCGTTGGTCTTCTGGATCACCCAGGTACCGATGAAGCTGTTGGTATGCACTGGCTCGCGCTTGGGCAGCACGTAGGGCACCGGCTTCTTGTCCCACGCGATGGCCTGCATCCAGGCGGGCAGGTTGCCGGGTTCGCATAGGGGCGGGAGCTGTGCGAAGGAACTGGGCAGGAAGGCGGATAGTGCGAGGGCGAGGAGCGGGATGCGCATGGGGACGGTGCCGGCAAAGGTCGCTGCGGAACGCAACTATCGGGCCGTGCTGGGACGCCCCCCAATTAGCTCCGTTCTGCTGGTATCAATGCAAGCAGGCCTTTCAACTCTTTGTCCGACGCGTGTCCCTTGGTTCGGGTCCTACCCGAGCAGTTCGACCAGCTCGGTGATCACCTTATTCAGCGAAGGATATTTGGCCACCAACCGCTTAAGCTGCCTTTCGAACGGCTTCAGCGGAACCACCTCAAAGCTCACGAAGCAACGCTTTCATGGACCTGGGTTTTCGCTTTCCGGCCTCAATGGCCTTGATCTCCTCCACAGCCTCCACCATGTCGCGCATGCGTTCAGCCTTGACCGTCGAGAGCTTCTTCGCTTTGATGAACGGAAAGCCGCGAAGTAGTTCCTCTAAAAAGGCTTGCTTCTTCTTTGGTATTTCCAAGAGGTAGTCCATGACCACAAAGCATGGATCACGATAGGCTCAGGCGGCGGCTCATCTGATCATCTGATCGCCCGATCTTCTGATCATTCAGATCACCCCATCCTTCATCACCAACCTGCGGTCCGCCATTTCCGCCAGTTCCTCGTTGTGCGTCACGATCACGAAGGTCTGCCCCAATTCCCTCCGCAGGTCGAAGAAGAGCTGGTGCAGCTCCTTGGCGTGCGCGCTGTCGAGGTTGCCGCTCGGTTCATCGGCCAGCACCACGCTGGGGCTGTTGAAGAGCGCCCGTGCCACGGCCACGCGTTGTTGCTCGCCGCCGCTCAGCTGGTTCGGCTTGTGCTCCTTGCGCGGCAGCACGTTCAGCCGGGCTAGCAGTTCCTCAGCGCGCGGGGTGCAGTCCTTCATGCTCTTGCCCGCGATGAGTCCGGGCATCATCACGTTCTCCAAGGCGGTGAACTCCGGCAGCAGATGGTGGAACTGGAAGACGAAGCCGATGTGCTGGTTGCGGAAGGCGCTCAGGGCCTTGCTGCCCAACTTCGTCACCTCCTGTCCGTTGATGGCGAGGCTGCCGCTGTCCGCCTTTTCCAGGGTGCCCAGGATCTGGAGCAGGGTGGTCTTTCCGGCGCCACTGGCGCCCACGATGCTCACCACCTCGCCCTGGGCCACATGCAGGTCAACGCCCTTCAGCACGTCGAGGTCGCCGAAGCGTTTGTGGAGTCCGGTGGCGCGGATCATGGGGTGCAAAGATGCCGAACGCCCGTCGCTCAGCGGCTCTTTTCCGCCGTGACCATGCTGCGCATATCGTCAGCGGCCGGTCGCTCGAACAACACGATGTGGAAGTACCGGTGCGCCGCCAGCAGGTGATCGAAGATGTCGGCCATGATCCCTTCATAGGCCGCCCAGTCGGTCGTGTTCGTGAAGCAGTAGATCTCCAACGGGAGGCCCATCTCATTCGGCGGCTGGTGCCTCACCATGCGCGTCATACTCTGGCTGATGCTCGGATGCTGCGCCAGGTAGAGGTCCACGTATTTGCGGTACACACCGGCATTGGTGAGCCGCCGACCGTTCACGGGCGTGGTGCCATCCAGCCCGCGCTCATTGTTGTAGGCTGCGATCTCAGCGGTCCGTTCGTCGAGGTAGGGGCGTAACAGCTTGATCTCGCGCAATGCGTCGATCTCGTCCGGCTCCAGGAAGCGGATGCTGTTCACCTTCAGCAGGATGCTCCGCTTGATGCGGCGACCACCGCTGTCCATCATGCCCCGCCAATTCTGGAAGGAGTCGGAGATCAGGGCGTAGGTCGGTACCGTGGTGATGGTCTTGTCGAAGTTCTCGATCTTCACGGTGGTGAGGTTGATCTCCGTGACATCACCGTCCGCCCCGTACTTGGGCATCGTGATCCAGTCGCCGAGCCTGACCATGTCGTTCGTGCTGATCTGGATGCTCGCCACGAAGCCGAGGATGGAGTCCTTGAAGACCAGCAGCAGCACTGCGGAGGCCGCACCCATCGCCGTGAGGAAGGTGAGCGCCGAACGGCCCGTGAGCAGGGAGAAGAGCAGGATCGCGGCGATCAGGTAAAGCACCAAGGAGGCCACCTGTACGTAGCTGTTCAGCGGTTTGTCCTCGTAGGCCGGTACATCCACCAAGGTGTCGCGCACGGCCAGCATGAAGGCCCTGACGATCCGCACCACCAGGACGATGAAGAAGACCATGAAGGCCTTCTCGACGATCGGGATCCAGCGCGGCAGGTCGCTGAACACCACGGGGATCAGCTGGTAGCCGATCATCAATGGGATCACCCGTGCCACGTAGCGCGGCACCTTCAGGTCCAGCAGGTGGTCATCGAAGCGGGTCTTCGTGTTCCCGGCCAAGCGTCGCGCGGCGCTGTTCAACACCCGGTTCAGGGCTTTCGCCAACAGACCGAGGACAACGAACAACACACCGACGGAGACCACGACCACGGCAGGGCCGAGGTAGGGCTCGCTGAGTCCGGTCCGTGCGAGCAGGTCCGTGACCAGTCCTTTGAACGTCGTTTCGTAAGCGGGCAGGGGGTCGACCATGGTTCCGAGCACCAGGTCCGCGCGGCCCACATCATGTGGTTGGGACCCGGGGGCGGCGAAGGTAACCACCGCGCGGAGGTGGTCCCGTCAGGAAAGTGGCATGTACATTCGCGCCGCTACCGGCACCGTGCTGGTGCGCGAACCACGAACACGATGAACCTTCACGAATACCAAGGCAAGAGCATCCTCACCCAATACGGCGTCCGCGTGCAGCGCGGGCTGGTGGCCTACAACGCCGATGAGGCCGTGGACCAGGCCAAGCGCCTGAGCCAGGAGACGGGCACCAAGTGGTGGGTGGTGAAGGCGCAGATCCATGCCGGTGGTCGTGGCAAGGGCGGTGGCGTGAAGCTGGCGAAGAGCATCGATGAGGTGCGCGAGAAGGCCGATGGCATCATCGGCATGATGCTGAAGACCCCGCAGACGCCGCCACAGGGGAAGAAGGTGCACAAGGTCCTCATCGCCGAGGACATGTACTACCCCGGTGCCAGTGAGACGAAGGAATACTACATGAGCGTGCTGCTCGATCGCGCCAGTGGTCGCAACGTGATCGTTTACAGCACCGAGGGTGGCATGGACATCGAGGAGGTGGCCGAGCATCATCCGGACAAGATCCAGAAGGAGATCATCGATCCGCGCGTCGGTCTGCGTCCCTTCCAGTGCAACAAGATCGCCACCAACCTGGGTGTCACCGGTGCCGCGAAGAAGGAGATGGTGAAGTTCGTCGCCGCGCTCTACAAGGCCTACGAGGGTTGTGATGCGGCTATGTTCGAGATCAACCCCGTGCTGAAGACCAGCGACGACAAGATCGCGGCCGTGGATGCCAAGGTGCGCCTGGATGGCAATGCCCTTTATCGCCATCCGGACTACGTGGAGATGCGCGACAAGACCGAGGAGGATCCCACCGAGGTGGAGGCCGGAGAGGCGGGCCTGAACTACGTGAAGCTCGACGGCAATGTGGGCTGCATGGTGAATGGCGCCGGTCTGGCCATGGCCACCATGGACATCATCAAGCTGAGCGGCGGCGAACCGGCCAACTTCCTCGATGTTGGTGGGACGGCGGATGCCGCGCGGGTGGAGAAGGCCTTCCGCATCATCCTGCAGGATGAGCGCGTGAAAGCGATCCTCGTGAACATCTTCGGCGGCATCGTGCGTTGCGACCGCGTGGCCCAGGGCATCGTGGACGCTTACAAGAACATCGGCGACATCAAGGTGCCGATCATCGTGCGCCTGCAGGGGACCAACGCCAAGGAAGCGAAGGAGCTGATCGACAACAGCGGACTGAAGGTGCTCGGTGCCGTGGCCTTGCAGGAGGCTGCCGATCGCGTGAAGGAGGTGCTGAAGTAGGGAGGCTCATGTGGTTTCCTTCCATTTCCGGGGTCATTGAACGCCGGATCCTGATCAACTATCAGGTGGATGGGGAAGTCGCCACACGGTTTCTACCACGTCCTTTCCGCCCTCAACTTGTCGATGGAAAAGCGATAGTGGGGGTCTGTCTCATCCGATTGAGGTCCATACGACCTTCAGGTCTTCCAGCGTTCATCGGTCTTAGGTCTGAGAACGCCGCCCACAGGATAGCTGTGGTGTGGTCGGATCGTGGTGTTGAACGTGAAGGTGTCTTTGTGCCTCGACGTGATACCTCATCGGCCATGAATGCGCTTGCAGGTGGTCGGATTTTTCCTGGGCTGCATCATCGATCTCAGTTCGACGTAACAGAAGGCGATGGACGCTTCTTAGTCGCATTTCGTAGTGAGGATGGTACTTCAATGAGTGTTGAAGCCCAGGAGAGTGCGGACTGGAATGCGACAAGTGTGTTTCCCGATCTGAACGCTGCTTCGACATTCATGCAACGCGGTGCGGTAGGATTTTCTCCTTCCAGAGTTGCAGGGGCTTTTCAAGGCCTGGAGCTGAGAACTCATAACTGGCAAGTGACCCCGCTGAATGTGGAAGCGGTGCATTCAAGCTTCTTCATGAACAAGCGGATCTTCCCGGAAGGCTCTGTGAAGTTCGATGGTGCGATGCTCATGCGTGACATCCCGCACGAGTGGCATTCCACTCCTGGACTGAGGAGCTGATCGACAACAGCGGCCTGAAAGTGCTTGGTGCGGTGGCCTTGAAGGAAGCAGCCGATCGCGTGAAAGAGGTCCTGAAGTAGATGGAGCGAGGTCGACCAGTGACCAAGAGGAGAACTGCCTCCTGCCAACTACCTCCTGCCAACTGCCAACCGCCTACCGGGCACTTCACACACCCGAAGCCGTAGCGCTGAACAAGCACTTGCTCCTGCTCCTGCGCCTGGACCTGCACCCGCTACTCCCTCGCCGCCTTCCACTGTTCCATGAACGCGTGGATGCTCTCCGTGTTCCCCACTAGCCACACCAGGTCGTTCTGCTCGAAGGTGGTGAAGCTCTCGGGGTTCATCAGGCGTTGATCACCGCGCTCGATGCCCGCCACCAGCGCCATGGCCTCCTCGCGCAGGCGTGACGCGCGGATCGTCGTGCCGATCAACGGTGACCGTGGCAGCACCCGGTACTTCTCCAACGCGATGTCGTCCTTGTCCAGGTCGTAGTCGCCGTTGTCCGGGATGGGCGCTTCCAGCGTGCGGTTCATGTCGGACAACTGTTCATCCGTGCCGATCACGACCAGCCGGTCGCCGGGCAGCAGGCGTTCGTCGCGGTGCGGTGCCGGTATGTTCCGGTCGTCGCGTTCGATCAAGGCCACGTTCACACCGTGCTTCTCACGCAGCTGGATCTCCTCCAAACTGCGCCCAACGACGAGCGTTCCCGCCTTCACTTCCACCTCGGCCAGGTGCATGTCCCAGGGCGCCAGATGCGGACGCCGCCGCTGTTGCTCGCGCTGGTTCAGGTTGCTCATGAACCGCTGTTCCACGCGCTGGTAGAAGCGGTGCAACCGGCGCCGGAAGAGCACGATCGCGAGCGCCATGAACACCAGGGTCGCCCCGAAGGCCCAACCCGTGCTGAAGAACTGGTTGACCAGCAGGCCCAGGACCAGGACCGCCACGACAAGCCGCGCCACCTCGATGGCCACCAACGGGCCGCGCAATTGCTTCTTGTTCAACCACAGGTGCCTGTACGCCGCGCGCTTGATCCGGCGGATCGACATCGCCCAGATCAAGGGAAGGATCAGCACCAGCGTGATCAGGCCGGCGCTCACGTGTCCATAGCGCGCATCGAAGAACAGATCGAGCATGGGTGTCAGGTGTCGTGATGCCAGCATGATCACCGCGACGCTCAGGACGAAGAACAGGACGACGTTCACGACGTAGGAGCGCAACAGGATCCGCCAGTCGCTCGTCACCTTCACCTGCGAGGTCTGCTGGCTATAGCGTTCGATGGATGTGATCCAGGAAGCGGGCAGGCCGCGCGTCAGCACATCCGCCATCCCATCGGACGCGCGGATCATATATGGTGTGGCGAAGGTCGTGATGGCGGATACCGCCACCGCCACCGGGTATAGGAAGGAACTCGTGACCCCCAACGATACACCAAGGGTCGCGATGATGAAGGAGAATTCGCCGATCTGCGAAAGCGACATGCCGGCCTGTACCGCACGTTTCAACGGCTGTCCGGAGAGCAGAGCACCTGCGGCGCTGCTGATCGGCTGGCCGAGCACCACGACCAGGGAGACGATGAGCACCGGCTGCCAATGCTCGATCAGCATCCGCGGGTCGATCATCATGCCCACCGACACGAAGAAGATGGCGCCGAACAGGTCCTTCACCGGCTTCACGAGGTGTTCGATGCGCTCGGCCATCACCGTCTCCGCGAGCAAACTGCCCATCAGGAAGGCACCAAGCGCTGCGCTGAAGCCGGCCTGCGCCGCCAGGAAGACCATCGTGAGGCAGAGCGCCACCGCCACCACCAGCAGCGTTTCCTCGTTCATCAACTTGCGTGTGCGGTGCAGCACCGTCGGGATCAGGTAGATGCCGACGATGAAGGTGACCGTGAGGAAGGCCGCCAACTTGCCCATGGCGAAGAGCAGCTCCGTTCCGGAGAACTGCCGGCTCACCGCGACCGTGCTCAGCACCACCATAAGTAGGATGGCCACCAGGTCCTCGATCACCAGCACACCCACCACGAGGTTGGCGAAGCCACGCGTCTTCAGGCCCAGCTCGTCAAGGGCTCTTACGATGATGGTGGTGGAGGAGATGGACAGGATGCCGCCGAGGAAGAGGCTGTCCATGAAGGTCCATCCCATGGCCTGTCCCGTGGCGAAGCCCGCCACCAGCATGCAGCACACGGTGGTGATGGCCGTGACGCTCGCCGTGCCACCCACCTTGGCCACCTTCTTGAAGCTGAACTCCAGGCCCAGGCTGAACAACAGGAAGATCACACCGATCTCCGACCAGGTGCGCAAGCTGTTCTCATCCAATACGCTGGGAAGGAAGGCCACATAGGGCCCCACCATCAGGCCGGCCACGATGTAGCCCAGCACCAGCGGCTGCTTGATCCGCTTGAAGACCAGGGTGGTCACCGCCGCCACGGACAGGATCAGGCCGAGGTCGGCGATCAGGTGGGGTAGGTGGCTCATTCCGTCGGTGGGGCGGAGGGGACAGGATGCGTTCCGGAGCGTACAGCGCCGCACACGGCCACTGGTGGCGCGCGTTCATGGCGAAGGTAACCAGCGGCACCCCACTGCTTCGTTAAGAATGGTCAAAGCCCTCGCCGCGCCCATGGTCGCTCAGAAGCCGATGCCCACGCGCATGCCGCCCGACATCACCTCGTAGTACCACATGCGATGGTGCGCGTCCACCTGCCGCTTCTCCATCATCAACACGCCGATCGTCCGTTGCTTCCCGCGCAGGTTGGTCACCCTGCCACTCACCACGAGCTTCTGCACCGGGCTCACGAAGTCCCCTTGATCATCATACTGAGCGATGACCTCCTCCCGGCCGGGATCCAGCATGAAGGCGCTGCCTTGCAACGGCAACGCGGACCCCTTGGGTACCACGTTGATCAATACCTGCTGGTTCGATCCGTTCTTCACGCGTACCTCGCTGTGGAACGCGGTGCCATCCGGGGCCACCGTGCCCTGGCCGAACACGGTCAGGTACAGGGTGAAGGAAAGGATGGATAGGACCTGACGCATGGCTCGGAATGGCAAAGTTGAGGTGATCCCTTCGCATCTTCGCCACTTCAGTCCCCCATGATGGCCAAGAAGAAGATCCAGAAGCTCCTCGTCGCCAACCGCGGCGAGATCGCCCTGCGCGTCATGCGCTCCGCCCGCGAAATGGGCATCAGTACCGTGGCCGTGTATTCCGATGCCGACCGCAACGCCCCATTCGTACGCTTCGCCGATGAGGCCGTGCATATCGGACCCGCGGCCAGCAAGGAGAGCTACCTCGTGATCGACAAGCTCGTGAAGGTGTGCAAGGACCTCAAGGTCGATGCCGTTCACCCGGGCTATGGCTTCCTCAGCGAGAACGGCGACTTCGCCCGGGCCCTGGAGAAGGCAGGTGTCCTTTTCGTAGGTCCTTCACCCCACGCCATGAAGGTCATGGGCGACAAGCTCGCTGCTAAGGAGGCCGTGAAGGGCCACGGCGTGCCGCTGGTGCCTGGTACGGAAGGGGCCGTGAGCGGGATGGAGGAGGCCATGAAGGTGGCGCGCTCGATCAAATTCCCGATACTCATCAAAGCCGCGGCCGGCGGTGGGGGCAAAGGCATGCGCATCGTGGAGAAGGAGGAGGAGTTGAAGGAAGGCCTGGAGCGTGCCATCAGCGAGGCGCAGAACGCCTTCGGCGATGGCAGCGTCTTCATCGAGAAGTATGTGGCCGGTCCCCGCCACATCGAGGTGCAGATCATGGCCGATGCGCATGGCAACACCTGCTACCTCTTCGAGCGCGAGTGCAGCGTGCAACGTCGCCACCAGAAGGTGGTGGAGGAGGCGCCGAGCGCGGTGCTCACCCCGGAATTGCGGAAGCGCATGGGCGAGGCCGCCGTGGCCGTGGCGAAGAGCGTGGATTACACCGGCGCCGGCACGGTGGAGTTCCTTCTGGATGAACAGGGCGACTTCTACTTCATGGAGATGAATACCCGTCTCCAGGTGGAACATCCCGTCACGGAGATGATCACGGGCCTCGACCTCGTGAAGCTGCAGATCCGCGTGGCGGAAGGGGAGAAGCTGCCCTTCAAGCAGGAGGACCTCCGGATCAACGGGCACGCCGTTGAGATCAGGGTCTACGCCGAGGATCCGGCCAACAATTTCCTGCCCGATATCGGAAGGCTGGTGACCTATCGTCCGCCGCAGGGCCCGGGTGTGCGGGTGGATGACGGCTTCGAGGAGGGCATGGACATCCCGATCCACTACGACCCGATGATCGCCAAGCTCATCACCCACGGCGCCACCCGCGAAGAGGCCATCGAGCGCATGGAACGTGCCATCGACGATTACGCGATCAGTGGGATCGAGACCACCCTGAGCTTCTGTCGTTTCACCATGGGGCACCCGTCATTCCGCAGTGGCAAGTACGATACGCACTTCGTCCGGGACCATTTCAAGCCGGAGGTGCTCGATGGCCGGGACCCGGAGGAGATGGCCGCTGCCGCCCTGGTCGCAGCCGCGCTGGGCAATGGGGAGGCGAGGTCCACAACAGTCCGGCCCGCACCTGCGTTAAGTCCTTGGAAACTAAAGCGGCGCTGATCCGGTACAAGGGCGGGATGGCCCCTGCTTCGTAGCGTAGCTTCACCGGACCGAAAGGCCTGCCATGTTCAAGAAGGCCCTCGCATATTCGGGCATGATCGCATGCCTGTTCGTGTTCACCGGTAAGGTGGATGCGCAGGCCTATGTGGTGCATGCCGTGGTGGAATCGGGCGATACCATTCCGCTGATCTACCTGGGCGAAGCGGAGATCGAAGGGCGATGGAAGCCACGTGATAGGCGCGAGGCGGAACGTTACGATAAGCTCATGCGGAATGTGATCAAGGTGTACCCTTACGCCCGCATCACGGCCCAGTTGCTGTCGGAGTACGAGGGTGAATTGAAGACCATCGAGGCGAAGCATGACCAGGACCTCTATGTCAAGGTGGCGGAGGCCGAGCTGAGAGCCGAGTTCGAGGCGGAGGTGAAGGACCTGACCGTGAGCCAGGGCAAGGTGCTGGTGAAGCTGATCGACCGGGAGACGGGGCAGACCTCCTACGAATTGGTGAAGCAGTTGCGCGGGAGCTTCGTGGCCTTCATGTGGCAGGGCCTGGCCCGCCTCTTCGACCAGGACCTCAAGTCACAGTATGATCCTGAGGGTAACGACGCAGCGATGGAGCTCATCGTACAACGCATCGAGCGGGGTGAGCTTCCTGTGGCCGAACGCAGTGCCCGTACCGCCAAAGCACAGGCCAAGTTGGAACGGCGCAAGGCACGCCTGTACCGCAAGTACGGCGTGGCACCGGATCACGCCACTCCCAACTGAACCGGGTCGATCGGACGCACCATCACGTGGTCGTCCATCACATAGCCCTGGCCGATGTCCAACACCTCGTCCCGCTCCACGGTGAACCCATGCCGGGTGTAGAAGGAGGTCGCCGGGTTGTACTTGTTCACGTTGAGTTCGATCGTTCGATCACCGGCCTGCGCAGCGGCCTTGAGCACTCCCATCAACAGGGCATGGCCCACCCCGGTGCCCTTCAGCTCCGGCAGGACATAGAGTTTATGAAGCCGCGCCCGCTTGGGCGAATGGCCCGTCTCGAAGCCAGCGAAGCCGTGCGCCGCACCCGCTTCACCATCGGCGATCAGGAACCGATGGCCCTTGTGCTCCAGTTGGTCCCGCAGGGCCGCATCGCTGTACATCAGGTCCAGCATGTAGGCGATCTGTGCCGGGGTGATGATGCCCGGGTAGACGACCGGCCAGATCCGCCGCGCCAACGCACCGATCAATGGGATGTCCGCGGTGGTCGCTTCACGCAGCGTCACTTACCGAAGGCTGGGGAGACCACCAGTTCCTTGCTTCCCGGCGTGTGCACGTAGAAGCCCTCACCACTCTTCACACCTAATTTGCCCGCGGTCACCATCTGAACGAGCAGTGGGCAGGGCGCGTACTTCGGGTTCCCGAAGCCCTCGTGCAGCACACGCAGGATCGCCAGGCAGGTGTCCAGTCCGATGAAGTCGGCCAATTGAAGCGGACCCATCGGATGGGCCATGCCCAGCTTCATGATCGCGTCGATCTCCGACACGCCGCCCACCCCTTGGAACAGGGCCTCGATGGATTCGTTGATCATCGGCATCAGGATCCGGTTCGCGATGAATCCCGCGTAGTCGTTCACGGTCACCGGT
>JAGQVR010000308.1 GCA_020437875.1 Flavobacteriales bacterium | reverse complement strand
CCTGGTCCAAGATCCGGAACTGCACGGGTTGCCCCGTCAGTACACCATGGAAGAGCTTTCGCAGGGTATCGCTCATGCTTCGCTCGGTATGATGGAGCAGAGCTCGTTCAGCGCTTCGTAGGCGCTCAACTCACCGGGGTTGTTGCCCATGAAGGCAAAGCGATGGTTGAACCAAAGCAGTTTATCGGACCGTTCGTAGCGGCCCAAGTCCTCCTTGTGATAGGTGCCGGGTGCCTTGAACAGCTTGCTTCTGAAGGCAGGTACATCGGCCATCAGCAGGTCGATGATCTCTTCCACGAACTTCGGGTCAGTGATCCGCTGCGAATACCCCGGTTCGTGAAAGACCTGGTCGAGGCGTAACTCCACGGCATTGACAGCACTTGCGGCTGCTGGTGAAAGCATGTTTGGCTGCCCCATGGAATCCTCCTCATCCACCGTATCCGCACCTTCCACGATGGCGGTGATCAAGTCGTAGTTGAGCGCAATGGACTTCCAGTGGATGTCATGGACCAATTCCTTGCCGGCGTCGTCTTCGCTTTCGATGTTCATCGGCACCAGGAGCAATGGCGCTGCCACGTTCATCTTCCTGTTCCTGCCTTGGGTCTTTCCGATGCAAAGTCCGATGCCGAGGAACAATGCGCGCCCATCCTTGGCTTGCCGGTCCAGTTCAGCGGCAAGCAGGTATCGCCTCATGTCATCCGGACTGTGGGAAGCACCCCAATCCAAGTATCGGCTGGGCATGCTCCTCGTCCCCGGGATCACTTTGAGGAAGCTACCCCGATAGGCGATCTTTCGGGCCATCTCCCGGAGGTACTCCATGTAGGCTGCAACGGCGCCCATGGGTGTTAGAAGCGGGTCACTTCATTCAGCTCTCGACGCAATTCGGCCAACTCTTGGGCAACGCCGGTGAGTTTCTGTGAAGCAGCTTGGTTCAAGGAGTTAGTCGCGAGGACTCCTTCGTCCATAACAGCTTTCAGTTTCCGGGAAACTGCGTTCAATTCTTCAAGGAGTGTGATAGCCTTTTTGCCGTTCTCATTTTCCGAGCCGGTCAACTCCAACACACTACGCAGTTGCGAAAGGCAGTCCAGTAGGGTTTGGTTCATGGTGCGGAGCAATCCGGCAACCTCCATCAACTGCTTTGCTGATTCCCCAGTGTTCCTTTCCAGTGCTGGTAAATGACCCTTCAAAGCGGTTTCCACCTCAACCAATCGTGGATGCACACTTTCGAGTGAGCCCTGCAAGCTCTTGGCGGCTTCGTCCCGTCGAACGATCGACTTGTAACCGATGACCAACCACGCAATCAAAGCGATGGTAATGACCGAGAGCAGGATCAAGGAAGTAACCTGGAAAGTGTCCATGATGCTTGACGTGAGGAGTGCTAAAATACAGGCAAAGGGCTGAACCTATTGCGGTCGAATGTGTGAAGGCATGAATGACATGCTTCGGGTGACGAATCGAAGCGTCCCCCCCCACTACGAGGGCCCAGAGCGCAGCGGAGTCGAAGAGAGCGAGGGGGCCTATCCAACCATCACCGCTGCCTCTCTCGCTGCTCCACCACGGTCCCAATGATCCGTTTGTAGTGCTCTGCGATCCGCCGTGCCTCCTCCGCATCGCTGCATTCCTCGATCACGAAGCCGTCCGGTGATTCGCCAGTCTCCAAGTACACGGCAGTGAGGCGCCATGCATCGGCACGGGCTTCCAGACCGTCGATGAGTTGGCCAAGATCGAGGCCGTTGAGGCGGATGACGTATTCCTTGTCGTGGGTCATTCGGCCAGGTTAGCCATCTTCGGTGGATAAAGCCAGGCAACATGGCCACCACCCGCAAACCATGGTCAAGGAACGAACTGCTGATCCTCCTGAACCTGTACGAGAAGATCCCCTTCGGCAAGTTCGATCAGAGCAACCCAGTGCTGATCGACGTGGCCCAGCGGATGGAGCGCACGCCCGGTAGCGTGGCCATGAAGCTAAGCAACCTGGCCTCGCTGGATGCGCGGTTGGCAGCACGCGGCATCAAGGGGCTCTCCGGCGCGAGCGCATTGGACCGTACCGTGTGGAACGAGTTCCATGCCCAGCATTATGCCCTAGCACCCGAAAGCGAAGCCCTGCTGGCCGAGCTGCTCACCGGGGATGCCGACAATCCCATCGAGGTGCAGCCCGAAGCGATCACGTTGCTTCGCTTGCCAGAAGGCCCCACCGAAGGCACCGCCTCGGTGAAGGTCCGTCGCGGCCAACGCTACTTCCGGCAAGCCGTGCTTAATGCCTACAACGGCCGCTGCGCCGTGACCGGCCTCGGCATCCGGGACCTGCTGGTGGCCTCGCACATTGTGCCGTGGAACGTCGCCGAGCAGCACCGACTCGACCCACAGAACGGCATCGCCCTCAACGCCCTACACGATAAGGCCTTCGACCGCGGCTTGATCACCTTTGATGACGAACTGCGGTTGGTCTGTTCCCCAATGGTGAAGGACCACTATGCCGATCGGGTGGTAGCGGAGAATTTCGAAGCCTATGAAGGCACCTCCTTGCGTGTGCCGGAGGAAGCTTCAGGACCGAAGCCGGAGTACTTGGAGTGGCACCGGAACGAGGTGTTCGGGAAGGTAATAGGCTGAACTACGCCGCGCCAAATTCGAACCGTTCACGATGCTTTGCCAGATTGTCCGGGTCCGGCCAATGCTTGCGGTCCTTGGGTAGGTAGAGGGGCCGCCCTCGGAATGGCCGGATGCCATAAGTGCTATCGTTCTCTTTCAAGTGGTCCGATACGAGCAGGGTATGGTCGGCCGCGATGCTGATCAGCCCCCGGTCGAAGGCCCGGTGCATGTTGGGACACAGGGCGATACCATTGGTTATCGTGTCGTCATAGGAATCGGCCCACGGCACAATGTGGCAGGCATCGATCAGGTTGGCCTTGTGCTGGTGCATCACTTGCAGGCCGGTGACCGCGCAGCGATAGCCGTAGAGCTCCGGTATCTTCCGGCGGAAGGCGGCGCTTCGCAGTACTTGTTCCTCTTCCTCGGATTCCTGTGTGCGTTGTAATTGCCGGGCCACGTAGGCTTCCGGCGTGTCGTGTTCGATCTGGCCCTCGATCTCCCGGATCTGGTCTGGCAAGGTCTTGGGCAGGGTA
>JAGQVR010000307.1 GCA_020437875.1 Flavobacteriales bacterium | reverse complement strand
CGCTGGCTGATGAAGGAGAGGATGAAGGCATTCCCCGACGATGGCAGTTCATCGTGCGGAACGAACGGATAGCCCGGTACGGGGCGTCCACTTACATCCGTGAAGGCATGGATCGGAACGCCTAGGTCGATGAGCATGCTTGCTCGATCACGACACAGGGTGCTCGTTCCTGCGATGATCAACGGACGACCGTTCAACCTGCGGTGCAGCCAGCGCGCGAGCCATTTCGCCTTGGTTCGGTAGAAGGCATCAGCGCTGTAATTCGGGTGTGTCCGGCTCAATCGCGCCGCGTGATCGTTCCAGGTGAGCAGCTCCGCCGGCAGCTTCGCGAAGCGAACACCGGCATCCATCCAGCGGAGCCAGAGCTCATGATCCTCGGGCAGTGGACCCGTGTCGTAAGCCCCATGTTCCAGGATCAGCTCCTTGCGGAACATCACCGTGGGGTGCGCGATCGCTGCGTCCACGAAGCGCTTCACATAGTGGTCATGTGGGGAGATGATCGCGTTCTGCCAGTCCACGAAAGCGCGCATGCCCCGGCTCTCTTCCACGGAAGTCACGAACCGGGTGCGTGTGCCCACCACACCGACCTCCGGATGACCGTTCAGGAAAGCGACCTGCCCCGCCAGCCGCGCGGGATGGGAGATGTCATCCGCGTCCATGCGGGCGATGTAGGCGCCTTCCGCTTGGACAAGGCCGGTGTTCAGGGCATGTGCGATACCGATGCGGGGTTCATCCATGACCCGTACCCGGTCGTCTTTCCTCCCCCATTCTTCCGCGATCGCCCGGCTCCCATCGGTGGAGCCATTGTCGATGAGCAGCAACTGCCAGGCTTTGAAGCGCTGGTGCGCGATGCTGGCTACGGCGGCATCGATCGTCTTCTCCGCATCGTGGTATGGGAGCAGGACCGATACCATCATTGGGCCGTCGCCAAGGCCTTCAATACCACCTCCGCCTTCTTCGCGCCGATCTCCGCCACCACATCTTCGGGCAGTGCCTCCTGGATCCCCTTGATGCTGCCGAAGCGCTTCAGCAGTTTCTGCGCGGTGCTCGGTCCGATCCCTGCGATGCCTTCCAGACCCGTCTTGATGATGCGCTTGCTCCGGCGTCCGCGATGGTGCGTGATGCCGAAGCGATGGGCCTCGTTCCGCATATGCTGGATCACCTTCAGGCTGCTGCTCCGCTTGTCGATGTGGAGCGGAACGGGGTCGCCGGGGAAGTAGAGCTCCTCCAACCGTTTGGCGATGCCCACCAAGGCCACCTTGCCGCGCAGGCCCAGGCGGTCGAATACGTTCATGGCCGCGTGCAACTGTCCCTTTCCGCCATCGATCACGACGAGTTGCGGGAGGGGTTCGCCCTCCGTGATCAGCCGCGTGTATCGGCGCTCCACGGCCTCTTCCATGCTGGCGAAGTCGTCGGGGCCCTCCACCGTACGGATGTCGAAATGCCGGTAGTCCTTCTTGCTCGGCTTGGCATCCTTGAACACCACGCACGCACTCACCGGGTCGGTGCCCTGTGTGTTGCTGTTGTCGAAGCACTCGATGTGGCGAGGGAGTTCCGATAGGCGCAGGTCCTGCTTCAGTTGCTCAAGTATCCGGTTGGTCGCGGCCTCGGGATCGACGATGCGCTCCTGTTTGCGTTTGTCCAGCAGGAAGTACTTCGCGTTGCGCTCACTCAGTTCGAGCAGGGCCTTCTTATCGCCGCGTTGAGGTATGGTGAAGCGCAACCCCGGCATCTCGATGCCGGGATCCACCGGGACGATCGCCTCGGGAGCGGTACTTCGGAATCGCTCGCGCAGCTCCGTGATGGCGAGCTGCAGCAACTCGGCTTCGGTCTCCTCCAGTTTGGGTTTCAACTCCACCGTGATGCCATGGACCACGGCGCCATCGATCACGCGCAGGTAGTTCACGCAGGTGCCGCCGGTGTCGCTCGCCAGGGCGAAGACGTCCACATCGCCGATGTCGGCATGTACGATGGTGTTGCGTGCCTGGTAGCGCTCCAGTTGCCCGATCCGTTCGCGCAGCACTTCCGCCTTCTCATACTCCAGCGCCTCGGCATGCACGAGCATCTGCTCCTTCAACAGGTTGGCCACGCCACGCGTCCGGCCA
The DNA here is from genome assembly GCA_020437875.1 of Flavobacteriales bacterium. Taxonomy (GTDB): domain Bacteria; phylum Bacteroidota; class Bacteroidia; order Flavobacteriales_F; family PHOS-HE28; genus PHOS-HE28. The sequence continues at coordinate 1,055 of JAGQVR010000307.1, read as the reverse complement.
CGCACGATCTGCCGGATCTCCTTGATGTGCGCGTCGTATTCCTCCTGGCTCTGCAGCCCTTCACAAGGTGCCTTGCAATTCCCCATGTGGTACTCCAGGCAGCGTTTGTACTTCCCGCGTTCCACGTTGCGCTCGCTCAGGTCATAGTTGCAGTTGCGCAGCTTGTACATGGTGTTCACCAGCTCCACCACGGTCTTCATCACGCGTGCGCTGGCATAAGGACCGTAGTACTCGCTGCCGTCATCCTCCGGGTTGCGCATGCCCTCAACCCGTGGGAAGCGCTCCTTCCGGATCCTGATCCACGGATAGCTCTTGTCATCCTTCAACGCCACGTTGTAACGAGGCTGGTGCTGCTTGATCAGGGAGTTCTCCAACAACAAGGCATCGAACTCGGTGGCCACCACGATCACCCGGACGTCAACGATGTTCGCCACGAGCTTGGCGGTCTTCCCGCTGTCGTGGCGCTTGGCGAAGTAGCTGGAGACCCGGTTCCGCAGGCTTTTCGCCTTGCCGATGTAGATGATCCGACCGCTGAAGTCCAGGAACTGGTACACCCCGGGGTCGTGGGGCAGCAGGCGCACCTTCTCGCGGATATCAAGTCCGGACATGGTGCGAAGATCGCCATGGGCGAAGGCTTCCCGGTGATACCTTGCCCGCATGGAATTCACCGCCACCCAGATCGCCCAGTTGCTGCAAGGCACCGTGGAGGGCGATGCGAACGCCTCGGTACGCACGCTCTCCAGGATCGAAGAGGGAGGTGAAGGGTCCTTGTCCTTCCTGGCCAACCCGGCCTATGCCCAATATCTGTACGGTACCACGGCCAGTGTGGTCATCATCGGCAATGACTTCCAGCTCACCGGGCCGGTGACGGCGACACTCGTTCGTGTGGCGGATGCGCAAGGGGCCTTCGCCAAGGTGTTGGAGATGTACAACACGATCAAGCTGGACAAGAAGGGGGTCTCGCCGCAGGCCGTGGTCAGCGAGGGCGCCAGGTATGGGAACGACTGCTACATCGGTGCACTGGCTTACATCGGTGAGAACGTGAAGCTGGGGAA
>JAGQVR010000306.1 GCA_020437875.1 Flavobacteriales bacterium | reverse complement strand
TAGAGGAATACCTGGGTCATTAGTCCATGCAAGCGCGACTGCTCACCGCTGCGGAGACGCATCCCTTGCGACTGCTGGTGTTGCGGCCCGGTGGCACCCTGGCCGATGTGGACTTCGCGAACGACGCCACCGAAGGCGCCTTCCACCTGGGCATCGAAGCGAACGGTGAATTGATCGCGGTGGGTTCCTTCTATCCGGAGCCGCATCCGGCACTGAACGCACAACACCCCTATCGCCTGCGCGGCATGGCCACGCACCCGGCGCATCAAGGTAGCGGCGCAGGTTCAGCTTTGTTGCGCACGGCCTTCGAACACCTTCACGAGCTGCACGCGGATCTGCTCTGGTGCAACGCGCGTGTGAAGGCGGTGCCCTTCTACGAGCGGGCGGGCTTCCACCGGGAAGGTGAGCTCTTCGACATCCCAGGCATCGGCGGGCATTACCTGATGCACCGTATACTCCGGTGATGAAGAAAGAACCACGGATGGACGCGGGTGGACACGGATAGTGAACATGGATGGTGGATCCATCCGTGTGGATCCGTGTGGATCCGTGTGCATCAGTGGTTCACATTCGATACGGTCGCGCCGCAGGCGTGATCCGAAGGCGGGCACTGGATCTGGCCAAATGGAAGTAACAGTATCCCTGTTCGGCGGTTCATTCCTCCGCGGATAGCTTCGTGCCGTGCTGGCCCGCACCGACCGTCTGCTCCTCGGAGCCGTGCTACTCCTCAACCTCGTGTTGAAGTGCAACTGGCTGGGCCTGGACCCGCTCTTCAACGATGAGCCCTTCACGGTGTATTGGAGCCAGCAGCCTTGGAACGACCTGTGGGCCATGCTGGCGACGGAGAACAACCCGCCGCTCTACTTCCTGCTGATCAAGGGTTGGAGCGCGGTGGTGCCCTTCGAGGCGGCGTGGTTGCGGCTGCCAGCCGCGCTCTTCAGCGCTTTGACGGTCTGGCCGCTCTACCGCATCGCCCTGTACACCAGTGGTCGTCGCGCAGCACTGGTGGCGACCCTGCTCTTCACCCTGACGAACTACCATTACGGCTTCGCGCACGAGGTGCGGGCCTATGCCCTGCTCACCTTGCTCACGGTCACCAGCGTGTGGTTGGTGGTGCGCGCGGGGTGCGAAGGTTCCCGGAATACGAAGCTTCTGCTCGCCGTAGTGAACGTGCTGCTGGTGTACACACACTTCTTCGGCTGGCTGGTGATCGGGTTGCAAGGCGTGCTGGTGTTGATGCTGCCGGAATTGCGGGGCGCGCTGCGCAGCGTATGGATCGCAGCGGCCGCTGCGGTGGTGAGCTACCTGCCCTACCTGCCGGTCTTCGCGGCGCGCATGGGTCAGAGCGTGGGCCAGGGCACCTGGCTGGAGGCCCCGATGGCGGAGGAGATCTACAACATGCTTTGGCGCTGGAGCAATCAACCGGTGCTGGTGATCGGCTACGTGCTGGTGCTCACTGTGGCCCTGTGGCGCACCAAGACGAAGGACCTCGGCCTTCGGATCGGTCTCGTTTGGGCCTTCCTCCCCTTGTTCGGGCTCTATCTGGTTTCATTCGCGGTACCGGTCTTCCTGGATCGCTACCTCGTGTTCGCCGCTCCGGGCTTCGCGCTGGCCGTGGCCATAGCGCTGGGGCAGGTGTCCGCTGATCCAAGGGTGGCTACTGCGCTCTCGATCGCGGCCGTCGTTGGCATGGCCCTCACCTTCCATCCGTGGCAGGGCAAGGGACGCGACCCTTCCAAAGCGGTGGAGCAGGCCTTGTTGTGGCAGGAGGACGGACACCCGATCCTGATCGCACCGGGCTACTTCGCCCTCACCTTCGCCTGGCATCTTGACAAGGAACTGCTGCGTGATCCCGAACCGTTGGAACTCGCGTTGATCGAGCGCAACATCTTCCGCGTTGACCATCCGGACCGCTTCGTGGGGCTGGACGCGGACGAGGAAGCCGTGATCATGGTGGATGCCGCGAGCCAAATCACCGACCCTGAGCAGCGGACCAAGCGCCACCTGCGCGACCACTGGCCCCAAGTGGATTCCGTGGAAGTGGACCACAAGCTCTGGGTCTACCGCTTCCGGCGGTGAGCTGCATCGGATAGGCGGAACGGGCAGGAATTCAACCAAGGATGGACACGGATCATCGTTGTGGTGGCCCGGATCCATCATGAATGGATCGATCCGCGTTCATCGGCGTCCGCGGTCAGTGCGAACGAAGTGTGGCACTGCGGTTCTTCGCTCTGGAGGTCCCTCTGCTTATGGTCACGCCCTGTTCATCCGTTCGTCCAACCGTCCATGGATCCCTGGTGCTGTGTATCGCTCAGGATCAGACCTTTGTACCCCGAAACCCAAAACCGCCCTCATGACCCGAAAGATGAAGACCTCCACCGGCCTGGCCACGGTGCTCGCAGGAGCCTTGGTGCTCACGGCCTGCGGCGCGGAGGATAAGAAGACCGAAGCCGCCATGACGCCACCGCCCGTGATCCCGATGCAGGATCTGTTCAAGAACCCGGAGAAGGCCAGCTTCCGCATCAGCCCGGACGGCCAGTATATCAGCTACCGCGCTCCGTGGAAGAACCGCATGAACATCTTCGTGCAGAAGGTGGGCAGCGACGAAGCCGTGCAGGTGACGAAGGACACCATCCGCGACGTGGGTGGCTACTTCTGGAAGGGCGACCGCATCCTGTACAGCCGCGACATCAATGGCGATGAGAACTTCATCGTCTTCAGCGCGAGCATCGATGGTGCGGACGTGAAGGCCCTGACGCCGGAGAAGGGCGTGCGCGCCGGTGTGATGGACGACCTGGACAAGGTGCCGGGCATGGAGCAGAGCGTGATGGTGCAGATGAACGAGCGCAATCCGCAGGTCTTCGACCCCTACCTGGTGAACATCGTGACCGGCGAGCGCAAGCCGATGTACGACAACAGCAAGGAGAACTTCGAAGGGTGGATCACCGACCATGCCGGTGTCATCCGCATGGCCACCAAGACGGACGGGGTGAACTCCGCCGTTTACTACCGTGCCACGGAAAAGGACCCCTTCACCCTATACATGACCACGGGATTCAAGGATAGCTGGAGCCCCCAGATGTTCACCTTCGACAACCAGAACCTGATCGTGAACCATAACCTGAACGGCCGTGACAAGAGTGCGATCGTGGAGTGGGACCTGGCGGGCAAGAAGGAGACGAAGGTGATCGCCGAGA
>JAGQVR010000305.1 GCA_020437875.1 Flavobacteriales bacterium | reverse complement strand
CCTGCACCTTCGCATACTCCTCACCGAAAAGGGTGATGAAGTCGGCATCGCTGCTCAGCATCCGTTGCCGGGCAGCATCCATGGCGGTCAGGAAAGAAGGGTCGGTGCTGTTGCCGCTCAGGTTCTCCACCAGCTCAGGCACGCTCACCTCCAAGGTCACGGCCATGCCGCCCTTGAGGTCAAGACCCATATTCATTTCACGCTCCTTGCATTCGGCATAGCTGTAACCGAACACGGGATAGACCTTCTCATCGCCATGTGTACGCAGGTAGCGGTTCTCGAAGATGATCTCGAGCGAATCCCGATCGAGGTCGGCTTTGGCCGGTTCGGCCTGGATCAGCGAATCAACGGAATACCCGGCTTCCACCCGTGCCCGCTTCTCCATGCGCGAGGTGAAGAAGGAAAAGGACAATTGCCACAAACACGCCAGCGCCAGTAGGATAGTGAAGATCCAAAGCGCGCCCCGATTCTGCATGACGGATGGTTTTTCTAAAGAGGCGGCAAATATAGCGTTGTTACCCACAGGGGAAAGGGAACAGCGACAGGCTGTCCAAGGAGCTCTGGATCGGGGTGGTTGTGAACAGGTAGGCTTGCATGAACAGCACGGCGGTACAGCGCCGTGGAAAACGATTTCAGCGGACATTTGTGCATGCTCGCATGCCTTCGTCCGCTCAGGTGGCTGCTGCTCACCTCACCGGTCATACTCGGTCCCACAGCTTTTGGGCAGATGGACTTGCACTTCGATGGTACCGTGCCCGTGGAAAGTGGCGCGGTGGACCTGGACCTTGCGTGGGCGGGCGGGATGAACTCCCCCCAGATCGGGGAACTCGACCTGGACCAGGATGGCTTGATGGACCTGATCGTCTTCGATCGTATCGGGGACCGGATCATGACCTTGCTGAACAGCGGAGGTACGGGCACGAACCGTTATCACCTCACCCGCGCCTATGAGCACATCTGGCCATTCCGCGCGCTTCACGACTGGGCCCTCTTCCGCGATTACGACTGCGATGGCCTGATGGACATATTCTCGTACTCGCAGGCCGGCTTTTCGGTCTATCGGAACACCTCGGACAACGGCATGCTCTCGTTCGAGCTGCTCGTATTCCGGACGGAATGTGATTACGTCTTCACGGATGGCACCTTCCAGCGTTCCAACCTTTTCGTCTCGGCCGATGACCTGCCCGGAATCGTGGATGTGGACGGCGATGGCGATCTGGACGTGCTCACATTCAGCCAGCTCGGCACCTTTCTGGAGTATTACAAGAACCTGAGCATGGAGACCTACGGCACCTGCGACAGCCTGACCTATGTGCGTAGGAACGCGTGCTGGGGACGGTTCGCCGAGAACACCTCGACCAATGCGGTGACATTGAATGTCGACTGCCCCTTCAATGTGCCAGCTCCCGAGATCGGTCCATCTCCGGAAGGGCACGCCTCCGGGGCGGAGTCGGACCGTGCGGAAGCGCATGCAGGCAGCACCATCACCCCGCTCGACCTCGATGGCAATGGAGTAATGGACCTCCTGCTCGGTGACATCGCCTACACCAACCTGGTGGCTTTGACCAATGGTGGCACCGTCGACAACTCGCTGATGACCGCGGAGGACACCCAGTTCCCCAGCACGGACGTGCCGGTCGACCTGCCCATATTCCCTGCCGGCTTCCATTTGGATGTGGATGGGGATGGCCACCGTGACCTGCTTGTTTGTGCTTCAGCCAGAGGGCTCGCCCAGAACATCGAGAGCGTGTGGTACTACCACAATGCGGGTACGGACCTGCAACCCGACTTCGAATACCAGCAACGCGACCTTTTCCAGAACCGCATGCTCGACTTCGGCGAAGGCGCCAACCCTGTCCCCTTCGACCATAACGGGGACGGTCTGATGGACCTGATCGTTTCCAATGAAGGCTACTACCACCCTTCTGGCAACTACATGGGCAAATTGGCCCTGTTGGAGAACATCGGCACGTCCACCTCACCCGCGTTCCGCTTGGTGACCGACGACTACATGAACCTGAGCACGAGCGGTATCGGTACTTCGATGTACCCTGCCTTCGCCGATCTGGATGGCGATGGGGATAAGGACATGTATATCGGCGATCTGCAAGGTCGCCTGCACTTCTACCGCAACACCGCCACCGGACCGGTTGCCCAGTTCACCTTGGTGCAGCCGAACGTGGCTTATTCGAACGGCACGGAGATCGATGTTGGTAGACAGGCGACCCCTCAGTTCATCGACCTGGACAGGGACGGCTTGAGCGACCTCGTGATCGGGGAGCAGAACGGCAACCTGAACTACCTGCGGAACACGGGCACTGCGGCCTCCGCCAGTTGGACCCTGATCACCGATTCACTCGGACATGTCCGCACGGTCACGCCGTACACGTTGGGCCATTCCGTGCCCTTCATCTTCAGCAACGCCGATGGCGCCTACGAGATACTGGTCGGTTCTGAGTCCGGTACGCTCTGGCATTACACCGGGATCGACGGGAACCTGGAAGGCACGTGGACCCTCCAGGACAGCAGTTTCCTGGACATCGACGAAGGATTCCGTGCCACCCTCTGCCTGCACGATTACACGGGTGATGGCGAATTGGACCTGGTGGTGGGCAATTTCGCCGGGGGACTGGGCTTCTGGCGCAGTGATGCGGAGGTCGGGATCCGCTCGGTCGGTGGTGCGGCAGCCATGAGCATCCGCCCCAACCCGAGTTCCGGGATGGTGGAGGTCGTCCTGCCCGAAGCGATGGTAAGCAGTCGTGTCACATTGATCGTGCGCAACGCGCTTGGCCAGGAAGTGATGCACAGCTCTGCGGACCCGGGTATCACCTCCCTGGACCTCAGCCGTTTCGGCCCCGGGGTCTACACCATCCACGCAACGGGTATCGATGACTTGCCGCCGGTGCGGGTGGTGATCCAGTGATGGTCCGGTCGTAACGAAGAACGGCGCCCGTAGGCGCCGTTCTTCGTTGTCGGGGGTCCGCGCTCAGGCGGTCACCTGCATCTTGTCGAGGACATCCATCACCTCTTTCACCGCTTTGGCGCTGGAATCGCAGAGGGCTTGTTCATCCTTGTTGAGCTTCAGTTCGATGATCCGCTCGATGCCCTTGCGGCCGAGGATCACGGGAACGCCCATATACACATCCTTGAGGCCGTACTCCCCTTGGAGCCAGGCGCATACCGGGAACACGCGTTTCTGGTCGCGCACGATGGCCTCCACCATCTGGGCAGCG
>JAGQVR010000304.1 GCA_020437875.1 Flavobacteriales bacterium | reverse complement strand
TTCGCCAATGCGGACAACACGTTGCGGCACAACGACCGGCCCATCACCCATACCCTGGCCTACACCATGGATGGCCTGCTCGAATGTGCACGCATCACCGGTGAGGAGCGCTGGGCGCAGGCAGCCCTGAAAGCCGCCGAACCCTTGGCCGAGCGGTTCCTGGTGCAAGGTGCCCTCCGTGGACGATACGACGCCGCTTGGAAAGGCAGCGAGCATCCCATCCTGACCGGATGTGCACAGATGGCCATCGTTTGGTCACATGCCGCGGAGATGACCAACGATCGGCAGTATCGAACCGCAGCGGAGGGAATGGTCAACTGGCTGGCCTCGGTGCAGCAGCTGGGCCGGTCGGGTCCGGATCAGGCGTTCGGTGCGCTTCCAGGCTCGTTCCCACTGTGGGGTCGATATGAGAAGTTCGCATTCCCGAACTGGGGCACGAAATACTTCGTGGACGCGTTGCTTTGTGCCGGCCGCGATATGGCCCGGTGAACGTGAGCACGACCGATCCGATCCATCTCTTCGAAGAAGCAGCAAGGCGTTGGCCATTGCGACCCGCCCTGCGCTTGGATGGTCGCACCATCACTTATGCGGAGCTCGATGGTTGGGGCAATGCCATCGCGCATCGGATCATTCGCAAGGGATATGGTGGTGCTCGCATCGCGTTGATGGCTGAGAAGAAGGCGGGATCCTATGCCACGATCCTCGGCATCCTGAAGGCGGGTTCATCCTATGTGCCGTTGCCACCCGATGGTCCTGCTGATCGATGGAGCACCATGATCGCGAAGGCGGGCGTGCGCGCGATGGTCGGAGGCCGGAGCGTGAACGATCTGGACCTGATCGACCCCAGCGCGGAGGGCAACACCACACTGCCGGTCCGCCCGGCATATGAGGAGGCATACGTGCTCTTCACCAGCGGCAGCACCGGCGGTCCGAAGGGGGTTAGCGTGAGTAGGTCCAACGTAGCCGCCTACCTCCGCCATCAGCTGGTGGTCAATGACTTCAACGAAACGGACCGCTTCAGCCAGTTCTTCGCCCTCACCTTCGACCTCAGTGTACACGACCTCTTCGTCTGCTGGTCCGTCGGTGCGTGCCTGTGCGTTCCAACGGGCGATCAGGTGATGCGCGCGGTCGCCTTTGCGCAAGAGGAAGGGATCACCGTTTGGTTCTCCGTTCCGTCCCTGCTGGTCCTTCAACAACGGATGCGGGCACTGGGTGCGGATGTACTTCCGAAAGTGCGCAAAGCCTTCTTCTGTGGGGAGGCGTTCACCTGGCCGGTGGCGCGTGCTTTCGCGGCGGCTGCACCACATGCGCAGCTGGTCAACCTGTACGGTCCCACCGAAACCACAATCGCCATCACCGGATATGTGATCGATCGCGGTGCGATGGCGCAGGAGGGCGTGGTGCCGATCGGTAGGCCATTCGAGCAGGCGGGAGCCCGGATGGTCGATGAGGAGTTGGAGCTATCAGGACCGCAGCTCGCCGCAGGGTACGTCGGTGATCCGTCGGCGACCGCGCGTGCGTTCCGTTCCGAGCAGGGCGCCAGGTGGTACCGCACCGGTGATCGTGTGTGGATGGATGATGAATATGTCCTTCATTACCTCGGTCGGCTGGACGACCAGGTGAAGATCATGGGCCACCGTGTAGAGCCGGCCGAGGTGGACGCCGCGCTGGTTCCTGTGCTCGGCGGACAACATGCGATCACGCTGCCCAGGGTGGAAGCCGGTACGATCCGCTTGTACACTTTCGTCCAGGGTGAAGTGGATCAGCCGCGCCTGATGAACGAACTTCGCAGGGCCTTGCCATCCTATATGCTTCCAGAACGGATCATCGGTGTGGATCGGATGCCGGTCACGGCGCACGGGAAGTTGGATCGCAAGGCCTTGTTGGATCGGCTGGACCATGGATAGGACTGAATTGTCACAACGGTTGCGCGAGCGGTTGGTCCTTCGCGCTGAACGGCTCGGTCTGCGCGCGGATGAGATCTCCGGCTCCTTGGACCTCGTGCGGGGCGGACTGTTGGATTCGCTCGGGTTCGTGGACCTGATCACCGAACTGGAGCAAGTGGCCGGGCGGGAGGTGGATCTTGCCAACGCCTTCGATACACCTGGTGCCACCACGTTCGATGGCGTCCTTGACCTCTTCGACCGCCCATGAACGGCATCTCGATCATCGCCGTCACCGATCCCAAGGATACACGTCTGGAGTGCTTGCTGCCGATGTTCGAGGATCTGCACACCGTGATGCACGCGCATGGCATGATGCAGCAGCTCTCGCCGGACGGGGCCCGCCTGTGGATGCAGGGTGTGAAGGCGGGGCTTGAGCGCTTCAATCGGATGGTGATCGCGATGGATGGGATCGAAGTCGTCGGCTTCACGTGTGGCTCCATCAAGCTCGCTCCCGAATACCTCGGCGGAGCAAGGGTGGGTCATTGGACGCACCTGTACGTGGATGCTGCACACCGCAAGGGAGGCGTCTCACGCGCCATGTCCGAATTACTGCACACGTGGTTCCGCGAGAAGGGCGTGACGAGCGTCGAGACCCAGGTGGTCCGCGATCACCCGAGTTCCGTGCCTTTCGCGGAGTCATTCGGATACACCGTTGAGTGGATCAATCTGCGCCTGACGTTGTGAGCACCGCCCTTGCCCTGTCCGAGTGGCCGGCCCGCATCGGTCTGGAACGAGGGCAGAACGTGTTGCTCGCCGTGGATGTGACACGTTTGGCGTGGAAGCACCGTCATGCGGGTGCGGCGAAGGTCCCCGGTCTGTTGCTTGATGCGTTCCGCGTTGCGCTCGGTCCGGAGGCCACCGTCCTCGTTCCCGCCTTCAACCACGACCTGCAGGATGGAGAACGGTATGATCCGGATCGCACCGGACCGATCACCGGTACGCTGGCCGCCATCGCCTGCAAGCACCCCGGATTCCAGCGCACACGCCACCCGCTGCATTCGTTCGCTGTGGCGGGTGGGGCACAGGACCGCTTCATGGCATTGGATGACGCGAGCAGCTTCTCCCTCGACTCGCCGTTCGCCTTGATGCACGAGCTGGCCTTCACGGTGGTGGCCATCGACCTGGACTTCGATCATGCCTTCTCGTACTTCCACCACGTGGAGGAGTTGGAGCGGGTTCCATATCGGCAGTGGCGGGACTATGCCATCGACTACGGAAGCGTTGGTGATCACGAGCGCCGACCCTTCAAGCTCTTCGCGAAGCGTTGGGGTTATGCCAACCGCTTACGCGACCTGCGGCCGCTGCTCGAAGCGGC
>JAGQVR010000303.1 GCA_020437875.1 Flavobacteriales bacterium | reverse complement strand
CAATGGCAGGCGGGTGGGTGTCGGGACCAACGCACCCAGCCAGGACCTGGATGTGGAGGGCACCTTCCAGCTGAAGGACGGTACCCAGGGCGACAAGAAGATCCTGACCAGCGATGCGGAGGGGAATGCGAGTTGGGAGCTGGTAACACCTGGAGGGCTGTTCGGTACGGGAGGTCTGCCATTGCCGCCGGTCGATCCTGAGCCTTGCCCCAGGTTATCCGGCACGATCGGGGTCGGCGTCGATCCAAGACAAGTCAAGACAGCGAACGATCGGGTGTTCGTGGTCAGTGAGGGGTCGGACGAACTCTTCGTGGTGAATGTGATGGACCCGGATGCTCCGGTCATGGAAGGCACCTTGTTCATGGGACCGGGGTCCGACCCGAACGCCCTCGCTCATTCGGGAAACCACCTCTACGTGCTTTGCGAAGGATCCGATGAATTGAAGGTCGTGGATATCGCGGACCCTTCTGTACCCGTGTTGAAAGGGACCCTTGGAATAGGGACATTCCCGGTGTCGATCGTAGTGGAGAACGACCTCGCCTATGTTGTTGATTTTGGTTCCAATGACCTGAAGGTGATCGACGTTTCCGACCCCGATCTCCCCGCGTTGCTGGGATCCACTGTTGTCGGTCCGTCACCCGGCTCCGTAGCGGTATCAGGGGGGTATGCGTTCATATCAAAACTGGGTGCAGGACAACTGGTGGTGGTGGACATCAGTGATCCGTCCATGCCCGCCTTGACGAGTGGCGTACTGAGCCTGGGGCCAGGCCCGATCTCGTCCGCCATTTCGGGGAGTTACTTGTACGTGGTGGACTACAGTTCGCAAGACCTCAAGGTGATCGACGTGAGCAGCCCATTGTCACCGGCCCTCTCCACAAGCGTTCCGCTCGGCATGTCTCCGAACACCGTGGTCGTGTCCGGGTCTTACGCCTATGTGACGGACCAGGGTTCTGACGACATCAAGGTCTTCGATATCAGCGTTCCGACAGCACCTGCCCTCGGCATCGGATTCCCGCTCGGCACCGACCCGGTCTCGTGCGCCATCTCCGGCAGTTTTGCCTACGTCGTGGACCAGGGCGCTGATGAGCTGGTGATCGTTCAGCTGGAGTGTGTCCTCAACATCGATACGGACAGTACCACCTACTCGCCGATCTACGACCCCTACACGGGGGAGCTTACCCTGGTCGAGGGCTGGCAGGTCTCTGATGACACGCTCTACACGTTGGGAAAAGCCGTGGGCATCGGTACTTCTTTTCCCTTCGGCCTCGACCCGGAGGCCGAGTTGGCGATCGTCGATACGACCGGCGATGCCGGGCTTGCGTTGGGAGCGCATGGTGTTGCTGCTTCACTAACGGCGCATGCGGATACGGTCTCTGCCGGCTTGCGGATAGGAACGCTAAGCGGCCATCCGATGATGTTCGGGACCGCCGGTACCGCTTGGATGAAACTGGACACCAGTGGTCAACTCGGTATCAGGACCATGTCCCCCATGTTGCCACTGGATGTTCGGGGCAACGGACAGGTGGGGAACCTGGACGGGACCGAAGATGGGTACTTCATGATCCGAAGCGACGGGGCCCCATCCTCGACCACCACTTCCGGTCTTCGATTAACGAGCTCCTCGGGTGGAGGATGTGCGACATGGGGCGAATTGGTCCTTTCCCAGGACCCGCAGGGTGGCTCGGCCTCTTCCGCGAGCAGATTGAGCTTCTCCCTGCGCGATGACCAATGTTCGCCCCCGATCGAGAGGATGGTGATCGCCCACAATGGCCATGTCGGCATCGGGACCACCACACCCAGTGCCATGTTGGATGTGGACGGAACGATCAGGTTCAGGAACGGAAGTGAAGCGCCTGGAAAACTGCTGGTGAGCGATGCCGACGGGAATGCCACATGGAGTTCCGTCACCGGTTCTGGACTGTTCCCATCCTATTTCCAGCCGGCATCGATCCCGGCCGACTTCTCATGCCTCAGCCAGTCCGCGATCCTCGATGTGGGTACACAAGCCAGTGCCATCGAGGTGTTCGATGATCATGCCTATGTGCTCACGCCCCTTCAAGACCTGAAGGTGTTCAACATCAGCGACCCTGGCTCCCCGACCTTGGTCACCCAGCGTTCCGTTCCCGGAGTCACATGGTGGGTGCATGCGAGCGGTGACCTCCTCCTAGTGACCACGACCTCCGCTGGGTTCACGCTTTTCGACATCAGTGACCGGGACGCTCCGGTATCGCTGGGGCAGTTCAACAACGGGGGCCACTACCGCTCCATCGGCGTGAGCGGAGACCATGCCGTTTGCTTGGTAGAGGTCAGTGGAGCAACGGACCGGTTGGAGTTGGTGAACGTGAGCGATCCGACGAACCCTGTGCTGGCATCAAGCCTGACCATCGGGGGTACTCCCTGGGCCATGGCCCTGACCAATGACCTGGCCTGCTACGTGGACCAAGGGACTGATCAGATGAAGGTCGTTGACATCAGCGATCCCTCAACGCCGGTCATGAAAGGCAGTGCGCCGATCGGCATCGTCTCCACTGCGATCGCTGCCCACGACGACCTGGTCTACGTGGTGAGCAATGGTAACGGTCTGGAGATCTTCGACATCAGTGACCCGAACAGCCCGGTGCTTCTGGGTTCAGCAGACCTTTGGTCGGATCCCAATTCGATCGAACTGGTGGACCACTACGCCGTGATCGTGGATGCCGTGAGCGACGAACTGAGCGTGGTGGATGTGCAGAACCCCATGGCACCCGTGGTCGTGAACACCATGGGCGTCGGCTCCCAACCAGAATCCGTCGGGATCCAAGGCAACCATGCGTACGTCGTGGATTACGTCAACTTCGACCTCAGGAGCATTCAATTGACGTGCCCCACGCTCGCCACCTACAACGCGTTCGCGGACGAGTTCGGGTCCACTCCGATCGGTGATCTGGACATCACGGAGAATGAGACCGACCCGGTATACTCCGCGTGGGACAAGAGCAGCGGCATCAGCATCACCGAGAGCCAGGTCAGCGACCTGCAGCACTTCACCACCGCCGATGAGACCGACCCCCAGGTGGGTAGCATCACCACCGGGTATGTTCCGCGCTGGTCCGGCACTGAGCTGGTGACCGGCAGCGTATTCGACAACGGCAACGTGGGCATTGGCACCAGCGCACCCACGCGGCGGTTCCAGGTGCACGACTCGAACGGTGGCACCATCCGGCCTGCCGTCAAGATCAAGGTCAACAATTGCGGTTCTCCCTGCACCCAACCGGAGACCACACAA
>JAGQVR010000302.1 GCA_020437875.1 Flavobacteriales bacterium | reverse complement strand
AGGTCGAACTGACCCGGCTGGACATCCGTTCCGGGGCGCTGCAGGTTGACATGCGGAACAAGATCGCCAGCCGGGTGCTGGGTCATTTCGAGATCCCGAGCGCTCAATTCCCGGATGGAATGAACACCCTCGACATGGCGGTCGACCCCGGCTCCCCGGCCGCCCAGGCCATGGCGACATTGATCCGTGATCTATCCGGAACACGGTTCGACCTGCGTGGGCCGGCGTACGACCAGGTGAACACGCTAACGACGAATGTTGCAGCGACCATCGACCCGGATGGCAGTGGGGCCACCGTCACCAATCAGGACAGTGTCGTGGTGGAGGTCGACTATTACGACCTGGTGACCGCCTACGCGCGTGGTTACTTCGGGACGAACACCATCACACGACAGGACGAGGAGAGCCGCCTGACCCTCTTCGACCGCTTCGTGGGCGGTTCGCTGGACCTGGACCAGGTGACCATGCGCCTGCATGTGGAGAACGGTGTCGGGATGGACATACAGGTGCGACTGAACTCGTTCGAAGCGATCAACAGCAGGACCGGGATCACCGTGGATCTGCAGAACGCCCTCCTCCAGGGACCGATCAACCTGAACCGGGCCGTGGACCATGGTGACGGCTTCACCCCGAGCCACTACCAACGCGTGCTGGACAATTCGAACAGCAACATCGATGCCTTCGTTGAGAACCTGCCCGACCGCGTGCGGTACGATGTGGAGATCCTCGTGAATCCGCTCGGTGACATCAGCAATGGGAATGACTTCCTCTACTACGAGAGCGAGTTGAAGGCGGACATCGATCTGGAGGTGCCGCTGTCGATCATCGCATCCGGACTCACGCTTGAGAACTTCTCCAAGCCGGACCTTCCCGGTGATGCGGACAACCCTTCCATCGACCACGGTACGCTGCATCTCTTCGCCTCGAATGGATTCCCTTTCGATGCACACGTGATCCTGGACATCGTGGATGAAGAGGAGAGCGTACTCGGCTCGATACCTGTGGAAGGGACCATGCTCGCAGGGATCATGGGGTCGACCGGGTTGGTCAGCGGACCTACCCGGTCCACACTGCACGCGCCGTTGAACGGCGCCCAGGTCGACCTTCTCTACGGAGATGCCCGATTGCGCACCCGGGTGGTCTTCGACACGGATGCACAGCTCGGCCATGTGCGCGTGCTCGACAGCTACTTCATGGACCTTCAGGTGACGGTCGATGGGAACTACATCGTGAACGGACAATGAGGTACGGGCCGCTGGTTGCTTGCACCTTCCTGTCCATCTCTTCCTTGCATGGGCAGGTCGTGCTTCCTTCCGACCCGACCGTGGACCTGAACCCTGGCTTTCGCAATGCGATCGCTGTGACCGGCCTGTTCGACCACAACGCGAACACCGTGTACAACGAACTTCCGCTGGCGATCCTGCGTGGCGAGTTCCTCGATCGTGACCTGCGCGAACGCTCATCCGGTGCATTGCGCGCCAAGGGGAACAGCGTTGGAGAGTTGATCCAGGCGCGGCTCCAGTGGACCGGAGCATCTTGCTGGGGCGATCGTTCCGACTGGCGTCCATTGGTGAGCATCGCCCATCACGAGCAGAGCGGCCTTTCCTTCACTGCCGATCAGTTCGATCTCGCCTTCTTCGGCAACGCCGCCTTCGAAGGGCTAACAGCATCACTTTCCCCATCTGGCTATGAACAGATCCGTTACGAAACGGTGGGCGCGGGTGTGCAGCACACGAAAGGTTCTTACCTGCGGTTCGATCTGGTACGCGGCCTATCCCTCGCGGCGGTGAACGTGGACTACGCCAGCCTCTACACCGGCGAGGACGGCCAGGTAATACGCAGTTCTCTGCTCGGAGACTATGTGGCCAGTGATACGGCGGGCTACGACCTCAGCCGGACCAATGGTCTTGGGGCGGCCATCTCGGGCCGCTGGTCCTTCACCACACGACCAGCGGAGAAGACACGGTTCAGCATCGGTGTGGAGGACCTGGGCCTGGTCGCATGGAACGAACGCAGTGTCGCGATCAGCAAGGACACCTTGATCAGGTATGAAGGGCTGCGTGTGTACGACCTGTTCGCCTTGGACGCTGTGATCGTGAACGAGTCGACCGTGCTCGACACCTTCGGCCTGCGCTATGACCATGGGTCGGTGACCCGACTCCTGCCCTTCCGCGTATTCGCCGATGTGGTGGTGCCCGTGAGCGAGGATTGGCGCCTATCCGTGCTTGCGGAGCATCGTCACCTGCCGGGCTATCTACCACAGCTCACGGCTCAAGGAAGTCGGGTCATCGGTCGGAGGACGATGCTCGGTGCCGCACTTGGCTATGGCGGTTTCGGTGGCCTGCGTGCCGGATTGTCCATGAAGCACCGGTTCGGTGAGCATGTGTTGATGACCCTCTCCACGCCGCAGGTCCCGGCCTACTTCACCGGACGCGCACGCGGTGTGGGCTTGTTCGTCGGGATCGATTACGGGTTCTGATGCACAGTATTCGACATATCATTCTGTTGTCGGTCCTTCTACTGCTGGGACAGAGGGCCTTCGCCCAGACCGATGATCGCATTGCCAGCCGCGTTGTCGACCCGAGGAAGGAGGCGATCACCCTGCATTGGAAGGATGCGAACGGCCAGGTCATCGGCAACCTCGGTGGCCTGCGAACCGAACTGGCGGCGGAAGGCCGCGAACTGAGCCTCGGCATGAACGGCGGAATGTTCACCACGGACCATGGACCGGTCGGACTGTACATCGAGGATGGCCGCATGCACCACCGGATCGACCGACGCACCGGAGGTAGCGACAACTTCCACATGCAACCGAACGGCGTCTTCGGCATCCGCGCTGATGGCAGTGCCTTCGTGTTGACGACCTCGGCCATGCAGGACATGCTGGGTGTGCGCTACGCGACCCAGAGCGGACCGATGCTCATCGCCGATGGGACCATCAACGCACACTTCACGCCCGGATCGAGGAACCTGCACATACGCAACGGTATAGGTGTACGGGCCGATGGTCAGGTGGTCTTCGCCATCTCACGGGAGCCCATCAACTTCCACGACTTCGCCACTTGGTTCCAGGAGCAGGGTTGCGCCAACGCCCTATACCTGGACGGTGCGGTGAGCAAGGCGTACATCCCCGAGGCAGGCATGCACGACTTGGATGGCAGGCTCGGCGTGCTCATCGCAGTGAGCCGGCCGAAGTGAGCGGCTACCTTCGTCCGATGGCGTGGTTGATGCTTCTTGTCGCGGGGTTCTTCGAGGTGGGCTTCGCGACGTGCCTGG
>JAGQVR010000301.1 GCA_020437875.1 Flavobacteriales bacterium | reverse complement strand
GTGGTGAGGCGGCTCCATTTGGATTAGGACTCGGACCAGTGCCAAAGTGAACCAGAGAGGGTCAGATGCTCCGGTCGAGAGGAACAGTGCTGGGCATAGCCTTCATATTCGGGTACACTAGATCGCTATGGCAGACTGCGGAGGAATCCTCGTAAGGTCGAACCCCTTCGCGATGAGCCTGACAGCCAGTATCATCTCGTAGACTGCGATGGGGATCGCCATCAACATGGTTGTTGCGGAGTATGGTGAGATGACGCCTAGCACCTCAACAGCTCCGACAATGGCGATGAGCGAAGCTCCGACCATGCCGAGCAGGGATAAGGGTCGAGGCACCAGGCCGGAACGCAGGAAGAGGGAGCTGTAGATGAATGTGTTCACCCCGAGCATGAAATGCGGGCCGAGGACGAATGTCCAGTCGTGCAAGGCGACGAGGGCGTGGCCGATCTCCGGAGATGACTGAGCAAGTGCAGAGGTGGAGATGGTCCCGAGCGTGAGCATGCTCATGGCTCCTACCAGAATGGAGACCACCTCCAGCGACCGGAAGATCAGGTAGGCTGGTCCCAGGCGCCTGGAGACTCGGCTCAGTACGGGCAGCATCATGAACGCCGTTCCGCAGTTGGCGGCAGCGAGCAGGCATTCAAAGAGCGCACCCCAAGCGATACGACTTGTTTGGTCGCCTGCCGCAGTGAGCGGATCGGCGGCATCCAGCACGGGTTTGTACAAGGCCAGACCAATGATGGCCGTGACCGTGGCGGCGATGAAGAACAGGCCAGTGAACACGGCATGCCGTTTTGTGGCAATGTGGTTGGATTCCATGGGAGAGGTGTTGGGTGGGTCTATCAGAATTCCTCGACGACGAGTTCCTTGTTGAGCATCATGCCGGCCGTGGTGCCGGCAGACACGGCGTTGGCCACGGTACGCAGCCGTGCGGTGCTGTCGCCACATGCGTAGATGCCCGGGACGCTGGTGCGCTGCAGCCCATCGACCTGGATGTAGCCATCCTCGGTCATCGCACAACCGAGTTCTTGCGGAATGGGGCAGTGCTGCTCAAAGGCCGGCATGGCATATAGAGCATGTAGAGAGTGGGCGCTGCCATCCTTGAAGCGGATGCCATGCAGCTGTCCATGTTCGTGGGAGAGTTCAGCGACTTCGCCCTCTACAATGGCGATCTGGTGTGCACTTAGTGCGGAAAGATGTTCCTTGGTCAGGGTTGATCGTCCGTGTGTGTAAAGGGTCAGCACTTTCGTCCAGTTGGAGATCAGGCGCACGAGCTCAAAGCCCTTCTCACCATTGCCGATCACACCGGTCACTTCATCGCGCACCTCGTAACCGTGGCAGTAGGGGCAGTGGAGCACGGAGATCCCCCAGCACTCCGGGAAACCCGGTATGGCAGGAAGCACGTCGCGGATGCCGGTGGCGAACACGAGCTTCTTTGCGCTGTAGACCGCACCACTGTCCATGTGGAGGTAGTAGCCGGATCCCGTAGGTCGAGCGTCGATCGCCCTTTCGGAGAGGAACTCCACAGTTGGGTAGCGCTCAACCTGGGCCCGGGCCTTGGCGGCTATCGTGTGCGGTGGAATGCCGTCCTGTGTGATGAAGTTGTGTGAGATGGGGGTGTGTCTGTTGGCGGGCAGACCGCTGTCCACGATCAGCACGCGCCGCATGGCACGGCCTAGCGCCATGCCGGCCGCAAGACCTGAATAGCTGCCGCCCACGATGATCGCGTCGAATTGTTGCTCTTCTTTCATGTTCCGGGTGATGAATGATCCCCACATGGGCAGGGACACCGCCTGCGCCCATGCGGCATGGGCACTCAATGCCAGGAAGTGTCGTCGGTTCATCGGGTCCGTGTATTCCTGGGTCAGGCTTGCACGTTCTTGTCGGAGAACGCCCGGATGATCCGGTCCACGAACGGTACCCCGGCGAACACGATCCAGGGCACCAGGCACACGGTGAGCAGGAAGGTGCGCTGGTATAGTGGAAGCGCGGACAGTGGCTCCCCGAACAGGGCCAGAAAGACAGTGATCGAAGGGTAGATGACGACCCAGATCTTCAGGGACGCCATCAGTTTCATCTTGGTTCTCATGGGTTGCGTATTGTGAGGACAAAGCAACCCCGGCCCCGGGTGACGGGGATAGGACGGAACTGTGATCGATCAGGACTTATCGCGACTTCTGCCGAAAGCCTTCCGGAGTATGGCCGGTGTGCTTCTTGAAGAAGCGGATGAAGTAGGACACGTCCTCATACCCGAGCCGATCGGCCACCTGGCCCACTTGATCGGTGGTGGCGAGCAAGTATCGCTTGGCCTCCAGGATGATCTGATCATTGATCAGCTCGGAACAGGTGCGCCCTGTGACTGCCTTCGTGATGGAGTTCAGCTGGAACGTGGATAGGTGCATCAGCTCCGCGTATGCAGCGACCTCCTTGGTGCTGTGCACACGCGTTTCGATCAGCTCAAGCAATTCCTCGAAGCGTGCAAGGGCGTAGCTGGAACGGTCGTTCGCGGTCGGTGGTGTACACAACACCAGATCGGTCAGAAAGGCGCCGAGGTATGCGCGTATCAATTGAAGGCGGACCTGTTCTTCCGATGCGCACTCAAGAGCGATGCGGTCCAGGAGCATCAGTAGCGTATGGTAGCGCTCCGGAGGTACACTGACCCCTTCCAAGTGCCCCGCGCGTCGCAATACCAGGCGTACACCCTGATCGCCCAAGGCCAGGAAGTCCGCCTTGAACTGAAGGATGTAGCCCTTGCAGCCACTGCTTAGATCCAGGCGATGCACCTGTCCGGGACGCATGCAGTAAATGGTGTGCGGTGCGATGACATGTGCTCTGAAGTCACACTCGTGCATGCCCTCGCCAACTGTAACGACCAGGAGGAAATAGTGATCATGCCGGTGCAGTGCCTGCACCATTCGCTGGCCGCCTTGCACATGCTCGATGGAGCGGATGTCGAATTCTTCCGACAACCTCAAGGAGGTCGGTGCGGTGGACAGGCTGCGGACCGGTATGTCCTTCATCGGTACGAAGTGGGGCGCGGATGGCTGTGCTAGCTCTGATCCAACTTCCTCACCATCGTCAAGATGGTCGCGATGGCCACTGTCTCCCCGGTCTCATCGATCACATCTACCAGGAACTTCACGATGCCCGAGGCCACATCGGCACCCTTGGGCATGTCGTCGGTCTTGGGCTTCTTCTCCTGGTCCACCTTCTCCTTCACGGTGAAGCGCACCTGGATGGTGGCACCCGGGTACACGGGTTTGGTGAAGCGGGCCTCCTCGATGCCGTAGTTCAAGAGCACGGGGCCTTTGGGCGGGT
>JAGQVR010000300.1 GCA_020437875.1 Flavobacteriales bacterium | reverse complement strand
GTGGGACCTTCCGATCACCTCACCTCATCGTTCCCGACAGCGATCATTCCCGTATTCGGCTATCCATTCCCAGCATTTCGGGCGGACTGCAACGCGCACATGGTGGCGGGATCATGCGCAACAGGCTTAAGTTCTTGGCGCACTGCCTCTTTCACGCGCACGCCATCGCCTGTTCTATTCGTTCTCAGGTTCAACGTGCGTGGACGTCCACTCCCGGCTTTCGCCGGGATGACCCCATCGCACAGTGTGCCTTTTGGCGGAAGCCCCGCAGATTGGATGCGGGGTTGGCGAAGCAAAAGGTGGAAGAGAAGTTCCGCTAGTCCCAACGGAGCGATGACGAGCAGCGGTCAACGAAGCACGAGGAATAGGAGTAACCCTCGACATGAGCAGATGCTGGACGCAGGGTCTCCGACGACGGAGGAACTCCGCCTCGATCCGACCCATGCTCAACGCCAAAAGCCCCGATACGTCGGGGCCTCTGCGCAGGTGAGCGTGCTTAGAGCTTCGATGCCGCTTTCGCAGCACCGTTCACGGCGGCTTCCTTCACGGTCTCCTTGGCCGCTTCCTTCGCGGTACCGGCCAATTCGCGGCCCTTCTTCTCGAGGTCCTTCATCACGCTCGTGAGCTTCTTGCCCTGCTTCGCCAATTTGCTGCGGGTCTCCTTGCCGGATGCAGGTGCGAAGAGGAGGGTGGCTACGGTGCCCACCGCTGCTCCAGCGGCCAGGGCGATCAAGGTGTTCTTGGTAGACATGGTCTTGTGTTTTACAGGTTAGTGCTCTTCACTGTGCAAGCAGGGTACCAGAAGAAGCGGCGACATCGTCCGCATCGCGGAACAGCGGACCGGTCATGGTGGGTCGGGCGTCGTGGATGGCGCATCAGTCAAGGGCTCCACGCGTTCCACCCCATCGCGCAGCATGATCCGATCAAGGCGTAACGAGGCGCTTTGGCAACATCCCACGCGGGCATCACCGTGTAGTTGATTCCGCAGATCACGGCAGGCATTCCCCGATCGCACCGATCACCTGTGCGGGAATGCGCACGGCACGGCTTTGCTGCTACATGGTCAAAGTCCCACCCCATGCGTTCCATCCACATCACCCTGCTCTGCATCGCGATCGTTCTGCTGGCCGTGGCGCTCACCACCGGCTTCACCTATCCCATGCAGGTGGTCTTCTTCCTGCTCACTGGATCGTGCCTCGCGGTCATGGCCAAGGGCGTGGTCGAGGGCTCGGGGGAACGGAATGGGAAATGAGTTCGGACCTGTTCGTGTGGAGCTTGTTCTGCGCTACGGCTTGGGGGAGTGCGAGTTGGCAGTTTGCATTAGGCAGTAGGCAGTACGCAGTAGGCAAATACTTGTTCAACGCTTCGTTGCTCACCGACGGTCATCGCGAGCGGCGAGGAACGAGCCGCGAAGCGATCCTTCGTCCTTCTTCCCTGTCCACCGGTCACCGCGAACCTGCCAGCCGGCAGCCAGGCGCAGTGTAGCCGACCATCCGCGCCCACCTTCTCGGCGCGAAGTCACCGCACCCCTGTTAGCTACTCCTCCCCACCCCCACTTGCGCCGCACGTGCGCTTCCATCACCTTCGTACAAACATCCACACATGCGCTACACCTTTACACTTCTCTCCCTCGGTTGCGCCCTTGCACTCGCCGCCCAGCCCACGCTGCTGCAGAGCAACATCGCCACCGGAGGCTTGGCGTTCGACATGTACGTGCTCTCCGATCCCGGCGATGCCGAATACCCCTCCGATGGCATCAACCAGACCTGGGACCTCAGCAGCATGATCCTGACCGAGTCCGGCACGCTCGACTTCGTACCCGCCAGCGCCACGCCCTATGCCGCCAGCTACCCCACGGCCAACTGGGCCTGGGCGCAAACGGTGACGGGCGTCGGGTTCGACGTGGTGTACCTGGACATCACCAGCGCCGGGATCGACGTGCTGGCGCGCGGTGTGCCGAGCATGGTGGTGAACTACAGCGACCCCTCCCGCATCCTGGAGTTCCCGATGGACTATGGCGATTCCTTCCAGGACGCTTACACCGGAACCAACGTGAACGGCAATGCCACCTGGACCTACAGCGGCCACGGCACCCTCATCACCCCGCTCGGCACCACCACCGACGTGGCCAAGGTGGTGAGCGATGAGGGCGACATGCTCCTGTGGAACGCCGACCCCCTGTACCCCCTGGTGATCGACAAT
Source organism: Flavobacteriales bacterium (assembly GCA_020437875.1). Lineage (GTDB taxonomy): Bacteria > Bacteroidota > Bacteroidia > Flavobacteriales_F > PHOS-HE28 > PHOS-HE28. Next base: position 1,125 of record JAGQVR010000300.1, on the reverse strand, counting down.
GGCGAGTACATCCTCTTCTACGGCCTCGACCCGAGCAGCTCCGTGCAGGACCTCAGCAACGAAGCCGCTCCTACGGTGTACCCCAACCCCGCCGAGGGCACGCTTTGGGTGGAAGGCGCTGCGGGCACGGGCTCCTGGTCCATCATGGATACGCAGGGACGACAGTTGCGCACCGGTCGCAGCACACCGGGCGTACAAGCGCTGGACGTGAATGGGATCGCAGCCGGCAGCTACGTGCTGGTGCTGCGCGATGCGCTCGGCCACCGCACGGTGCGCTTCACGAAGCAGTAGGAAGACCTACCAACTGAACTTGTGCAGGGCCTCCGATGGAGGCCTTGTTCAATTCGTGATCGATCGTGGCTGCTACTGGTACCGAGGATCCCCGGTGCCGGGTCGATGAGTCTGGCGGTCGGTGACCATTCATGTTCGATCATTCCTTCACCACCATCAGCACCTTGCGGCCGCCAACGCCATCGTTCAATTCAACGGTGTAGGGGCCGGCGGCACCAGGGATGAAAGTGTGCACCCGGTCGGTGGCGCCATGGCTGGATCGTGCGACCTCTTCGCCAAGCATGTTCCGGATGATCATGTGCAGCTTCGGCTGCACACCGCCAAGGTCGATGGTCAGATCACCTCGTGTGGGGGCCGGGTAGAGCCGAACATTCGCCAGGCGGGATCGGACGGGAATGGCCGAGGCGATCGTACAAAGACCTTGTACCTCCACCGGGGTGTTCCGATCCGTGTTGGTGCCATCACCCAGCTGACCATTCGTGTTCTTCCCAACGGCGCGAACCGCACCCAGGTCGGTGAGAAAGAGTGAGTGATCACTACCCGCTGCCACGGCGCTGAGGCCACTGAGGCCCGGTATCGGGGCGGGGACATTCGTGCTGGTATTGTTCCCCAAGCCCAACTGACCATTGATATTGCCACCCACTCCCCAAGCGGTCCCATCGTTCCCGAGGAAGAGCGAGTGTGAATACCCGGCCGCCACGGCTCGTATATCACTGAGGCCGCTGATGAGGACAGGTAAGCTGTTGATCGTACCGGCACCGGCACCAAGCTGACCAGCGGTATTGCCGCCCACCCCCCATACCGTGCCGTTGTTCTGCACGAAAAGGGAGTGGT
>JAGQVR010000299.1 GCA_020437875.1 Flavobacteriales bacterium | reverse complement strand
AAGAGGTCGGCGATTTGCTGACGAACATTTTCCTAGCCTATGTGGGTGGCTTCATCGTCACCTTTCTCTGGAGCCACTACCAAACATTGGCTGAAATTGAGCGTGCAGCCAGGTTGCGAGCGAGCGCCATACGATACATGGCTGCTGCACACAACTGCTTCTTCGACTTCATCCTTTCCGAGAGGGGCGGCTCGACCCCATTCGATTGCGAGGACTACAGCATGCTACCGGATGCGGCGTTGTATCAAAGAGCGAAGGAGCGCTGGGCCAACCTGAAAAAGCTGTTTGAAGAGACTGGCATGGTTGATCAATGGCGGACCTATCTAGACTGCTCGCTCGATATGTTCCGCGAGCATTTCGAGATCATCGACCCGCTCATGAGCCATTTCCATCCAACCTTCGTGTTGGCATTGAATCGTATTCGGCGCGAGCTTCCCAATCGAGTCATTGTCGGGAGTAATGGTGTGCCTGCGGAGGGTCACGAGCTCAGTGGGCCATTGACCCAAATGGGCGCCATTCGGCGACACATCCGTTGGTTACGCGAAGTCCACGAACAGATCGACAAGGAGTCTGATCCTGATATCGATGGTGCCATTCCTCGTTTCACGAAGGAAGAGTTGATCGCTCGGGGTGTTCCCAAAGTGATGCTGGATAAGATGGAGAAGGGAGAAATATGAGCACCGCCCAGAACATTCAACTCTACCTGCCTGGCGGCGATGAGGCCGGTGTGCGCCGTGCCCACTTTACGCGCAACAGCAAGGTAGTGGTGTACCATGTGCCGCGCGAGAAGCTGCCCCACGCCCTGAAGCGCGAGGAGCTGAAGCGGCCGGGCCTCTACTTCCTGGTGGCGCCCACGGACCTGCGCAGCGGCCAGGTGTACATCGGCGAGAGCGACAATTGCGCCGGGCGCCTGGGCACCCACAAGAACGACAAGAAGGCCAAGCTGGACTGGAGCTATGCGCTCATCGCCGTAAGCCCCGCCATCGACAAGGCCGATGTGCGCTGGCTGGAGTGGCACTTCCAACGCGAGGTGGCCGCGGCCCAGCGCTACGCCGTGGTGAACCCAAACAGCACCAAGGAGCCCCACGCCACCGAGGAGGAGAAGGCCGACCGCCTGCACGATGTGGAGGCCATCCGCACCCTGTGCGACATCCTGGGCTTCCCCTTCACCCTGGCGCCCCGCCCCACGGAGGTGAAGGAGCAGTACACCTGCAAAGGCAAGCAGGCGCTGGGTACCGGCTGCCCCACGGCCGATGGTTTCGTGGTGTTCACCGGCAGCACGGCCATGGCCACGCTGGTCAAGAGCACCGACCCCACGGTAGTTCGCCGTCACGCCGAGCTGGTGGCCAGCAAGGTGCTCGTGCCCGCCGGTCCCGATACCCTGCGCTTCACCAAGGACTACGAGTTCACCAGCCCCAGCACGGCCGCCGCCGTGGTGCTGGGCCGCAGCGCCAACGGCTGGACGGAGTGGAAGGATGCGGAGGGCAGGACGTTGGATGAGGTGAGGAGGAAGGGATGAGCGAGGGCTGCATGTTGGAATAAGAGCAACTCCAAACACAAAACCTTTTGTAATGAGAACCATTGAAGAAGAATTGCAGCAGGCGCTGACCATGCGTAATAGCGAAGGCCAACGGGTGCCTTGCACACTCGTTACACCCGCAAAGAATTTCACCGGGTTTGTCGTTACAGAGCTTTCTGAGGATTACGTTATCGGGATGGATCCTGATCAACGCGCGCGGTTCGCAGTTAGCAGTGGTACCCGGCAGGTTTGGTTCATCAAGAAGCAGGACATTACCCAGGTATTCTTTCCCGGCCATACCGAATGAGCGTTCCAGTCAAGCAACGCGGCGAGTGCGAAACCCAACCGAATCTCCAACGCGGGTTCGACATGTTGTAGTGATCTTTACGGCATGTACTACCGCCGCCGACTCCTCCTCGCCCTGCTGCATGCCCTTGGGGGCCGCGCGGAGAAGATGCGCCTGCACAAGCTGTTGCTGCTCTTCATGGCCAAGCGCGGCGAGGCGGCCTACCACTTCGTGCCCTACAAGTTCGGCGCTTTCAGTTTCCAGGCCAACGCCGATCTGGTGGCCTGCACCACGCGCGGCTGGGTGGCCAACCACGAGAAGGAGTGGGAGCTGCTGGCCAAGGAGGACCATGAAGCTGCGCTTAAGCCAGCGGACCGCGCCATCCTACACGCGCTGCTGGAAAGTCACGGCAAGCTAGGGCGTGACGCGCTGGTACGCGATACCTACCAACGTTTCCCCTACAGCGCGTTGCGCAGCGAGATGGCGCCGCGACTGCTGAACAAACAGGAATTGAAGACCGTGCAGGAGTCGCTGCCCGCCGCCGGTCCCGAGGGTCTGTACACCATCGGCTACGAAGGCCTGGACCTGGACGCCTTCCTGAACAAGCTGATCCGCGCCCGCGTGTCCGTGCTCTGCGATGTGCGCCGCAACGCCTACAGCATGAAGTACGGCTTCAGCAAGAAACAATTGCAGAACGCCTGCGAGGGCGTGGGCATCCGCTACGAGCACCTGCCCGAAGTAGGAATCGCCAGCGATGAACGCCAGGAACTGGAGACCCAAGCCGACCGCAATGCGCTATTCGCCCGGTATGCCAAACGCACCCTGCCTGAGACGGTGCCTGTGCAGGAGCACATCGCGGAATTGGTAGCGAAACACCACCGTGTGGCCATCATGTGCTTCGAGCACGAGGTGGGCAGTTGCCACCGCAATGCGCTGAGCAAGTCCATTGTCGCCTTGCCCGGATTCCAGGGGGAACTCATCCACTTGTAGAACATGGCGCGAAAGCGGGTATTGCTCACGGTGACTACCTATCCGCTGCCGAGCCGGAGCTACGAAGAGCTGGTATGCACCGCGGGTGTGTTGGAGGACGGCTCTTGGATCCGCATTTACCCAGTACCGCTGAGCTTCCTGATGAACTTGCGCCGCAGCGGTCAGATGACCGACCGCAAGTACACCTGGATCGAGTTGGACTTGGAGAAACGCAAGGATGATTTCCGACCGGAGAGCCATTCTCCAAAGAACCACGACCTATCCGCGATCACGATCGGGGACCATCTCGGGACCGCAAGGGAATGGAACGAGCGCAAGCAGCACTGCCTGCACAAGGTATACACGAGCATGAGTGCCCTGATCGCCGATAGTCAGGACCCCACCAATGTATCCCTTGCCGCCTTCAAGCCCACTGTGATCCATGGTCTGATTATAGAAGAGGACAAGCGGGACTGGAAGCCCGTATGGAAGGAGATGCGCAAGCAGTTGGACCTGTTCGCCGAAGGAGCACATACCGAACCGAAGGCCTTGGT